>DASSZK010000249.1:0-4097 GCA_035702845.1 Acidimicrobiales bacterium | reverse complement strand
TGTCGCACTGCTCGAGCCCGGAGTATCGGTCACTCGCCGCACCACGCCGGGCGGGGCCGGGCCTGGCCCGGTAGCCGTACAGCTCCAGCGCTTCGCCGCCGTGCTGCGAACCGATGAGGAGCGTTTTGGGCTGGACGGGAGTGCTCCCGGGCGGGACTGAGCCCGCTCGGGCGCTGCCGACCGAGTTCTTCGCCGGCGACGCCCGTGATGTGGCCCGCGCCCTACTGGGCAAGCTCCTGAGGAGCGCCGATGGCCGAGCGGCGCGCATGGTCGAAGTTGAGGCTTATCTCGGCCTGGACGACCCCGGGAGCCACGCGCGGCGAGGCCCGACCCCGCGCTCGGCCATAATGTTCGGCCCTCCCGGCCGGCTTTACGTCTACTTCTCGTACGGGTCCCACTGGTGCGCCAACGTCGTGTGCCGGGAGGAGGGTACGGCTTCGGCGGTCCTGCTGAGGGCGGCACAGCCTGTGCGCCGTTTGGACCTCATGCGTGAGGCTCGGCAGCTGCCACGGCGCCGGGTTGGGGCAACCCGGGACGTACCCGAGCGCGACCTGTGCCGAGGCCCCGGACGCTTGGCCCAGGCGTTCTCCATCACCGGAGCGGACAACCACGCCGTTGTCGCCGGGGAGGCGGCGGAGCGGTTCTGGTTCGAGGACGACGGCCACAGCCCGGGGTGGCCGGTCGTGGCCACCGCGAGGGTGGGATTGAGCAGGGGAGCGGAGCTTCCCTGGCGTTTCGTAGTGGCGGGCAGCCGGTGGGCGTCGGGGCCGTCCGGAGCTCGTTAGGCCGGCCCTGGCGCGGCTGACCGCCCGCCACATCTTAAGGGCCCCTGCTGTGGGGCCCGTACCCGGCACGCACCAAGGTCATGCCGGATTTGGCTTTTTGTTTGGGGCCGGCGCTTCAGGGCGCTTGCGCTCTCAGGGCCCCTGGGCTCCCAGTGCCCACGCGCTTTTCGGAGCCCCTTGTATTAGCGGTCCTGGGGCCCAGCGGCCTGGGCCAGGCCTCCTGCCAGCGCGCTGGTAAGGGCGTTGCCCGAGTCACCCTCCAGTGCCCACACCGACGCTCCGGCGAGCCCGTGCGTGTCGATGTACAGCGCCTTTTCGTAGACCTCGGCGGGGTTCTCGATCGACCAGAACACTTGGCTGGTCGGGTTGTAAAGCCACGTGGCCCCTGTGGCCGGGTCGAAGTGCCAGCTGAAGCCGGGCATGTTGGCGAGCTCGTAGTAGTCCGAGGTCCCGCTGGGGTCGCCTCCGTCAAGGCCCGTCACCTGCTGCCCAGCGGAATTCACGTCGAGAGAGGTGGCTGGCCCGCTCGCCGGCTGGTAGAGGCCGTAGTCGTTGCCCGCCGCCACGCCGGCCCAGCCGTGGCCGTAGTACGGCATCCCCATCACCAGCTGGCTGGCCCGGACACCCCTGCTCTCGTAGTAACGGACACTGCTGTCGGCGCTGATTAGGGGCTCGGCCGCGGTGTTGGGAGCCGCGGGCGAAGTGAAGAGGTTGGAGTCGAAGTTCGTGGGACCGGTGGCGTCCCAGGGGCCCTGGAAGTCGTAGTCCATGATCACCTCGTAATCGACGTAGCGAGCCAGGGCCGCCGGCTGCTCGTTGACAGCGTTCTGCAAGCCTGCGGGCATCTCCACCGTCAATGTGTACTGCTTGTGGGTGCTCTGGCTGAGCTGGTCGAGTTGCTGGCGGAACTCGCGCATGAGAGCTACCAGGTCGGCCCCGTCGTTGGAGTTGTTGTAGTCGCAGAGGTTCCCTGCCGCCCCGTTGTTGGCTGTCGGCGAGGCACAGGGGTACTCCCAGTCGATGTCGAAGCCGTCGAAGATATTGCCGGCGGCCCCGCTTGGCATCCCGGGAAGATCGCCCTTGATGAACTCGTTGATGCAGGAGGAGACGAACGCTTCGCGGGCAGCGGGGGACGATGCGGCGGCGGAGAAAAAGCCAGAGCCCGTGTAGCCGCCCAGCGACATCATCACCTTGAGGTTGGGGTACTTCGCCTTGAGCTCGGCCAGCTGCTCGAAGTTGCCACCCAGGCCAGTAGCCGGGTCTGTGGTGGGCTGCGGCTGCCCGTTGGCGCCGGTGATCGGGGTCAGGTAGGGCGTTTGGTAATCGGCCCACGAGTCGACGCTGTTGCAGAGGACTGGGTTGTAGGCGGGCTGGCTGGGGTCTTCTTGTACCGCCTGACCCTTGGTCTGGGGGTTTACTCCGCCGAAGGCGTAGTCGAGGTGCGTCAGGTCGGCGATCTCGCCCTCGTTGTCTGCGTTTGAGAGGTCGAAGCCTCGGCCGTAGATAGACCACTGCTCGAAGAAGCCCATCGCCACCTTGCTAGCGGTCGGGCCGCCTCTGTCCCCGCCGAACGGCCCTCTGGGAGCAGGTGATGCGCCTGCGGTCGCGCCGAGCGGCAGTACGGCTGAGGCCGCCAGCGTGCCTGACGCCGCGGCGGCGAGCAAAGCTCTGCGCCATGTGGATGTTCCCATTGCCTAACCACCTTTCATCGTGGTTCGGAGCCCGCGCGGGTGCCCGCGCGGGATGTGCTGTTGCTGGTGATGTTCTGCGCCCGGTGTCGTTTGCCCGGTCCAAGTGGCCGGTCCGGCAAAGTGCGCCCGGCCTCCAGCCGGACTCTAATGGTCTAGACCAAGATCGTCAATGGTCTAGACCGAGATTTTTCCACGAGCCGTTTGCCCTGGGCTGGGCTGCCTGAGTACTGGGCTGCCTAAGTACTGGGCTGCGGGAGCCGGACCTGCAGGAGACGATCGGCCCGGCACGACGGCGCCGCACCGGCGCCTCGCGGGGGCACGTCCTATGCCGGGCACGCCGGGCACTCGTTGGGGGGGCGTGCGCCCACGGGGGCCGTCGTCAGCCTGGTGGAGACCTCTCACCGGCGTGGGTCGCTCGTCCCGGGACGTAATCGTCGCTAGTGTCCGGGACGTCGAGGGAGCTTGGGCCCTCGGAGCAAACTGTCTCTACACCGTCCCTTCACAGACGAACGCCTCAAGCCGGTGGTCGCTTGGTCACCGAGACGGCTCCACTGGACGGCTCGACTGGCCGGCTCCACTGGCTGCCGTCCCGGGGTTCCTTCATTCCGGCCGTCGCGGGCCTGCCTTCTCCCTCCCGGCGACGCCACATCGAGGACCTCCGCCCGCCAGGCAAGCCAGCCGCACCGGCCCCTCCCGGGCTGCGGCGCCGGCCGGTGGAGGCGGCTCTGCGGCCTCCTTGGAACGACCGCGGCAGCGCCGGTTTGCCATACCCACCCCTGTTGCCGCTATCATGGCAACGCCCGCCACTTGGAGGGTGCAGAGGGACCTGGCGGCCCGGCGGTACCGGAAAAAAAGTCCGGCCGTCGAGTTGACAGGCCTCACTGGATAGGGTAGATTAGAAAGCCGCTCGGGTGAGCAACTGCTCACCGAGCCAGGGATCAGCAGGAGGCGAAAGCCCACCAGACTGAGACCAAGCGGTTGGCACCGCCGCCTGCTCAAACGCAGACGTGTGCTTCCGCGTGCAGTGAACCTTGAAAACGGAACAGAGAGAAGCTAAAAGCTAGTGCGGGCAATCCGGCTTTGCCGGAATGCCAATCTTGTCAAGCATTAGACGGACAACAACTTCCGTTTTGTGCCAATCTCCAGCACCAGGCCCGATCTCACTCGGTACACCTGGAGCTGGCGCTCTTTGATCAAGTTCTAAGCCGGGCAAGGGAAATTTCCCAAACTCGGTGATTGATCTCGATGGAGAGTTTGATCCTGGCTCAGGACGAACGCTGGCGGCGTGCTTCACACATGCAAGTCGAACGGGGCTCAACCGGTGGCAACACTGGTGAAGGCCTAGTGGCGAACGGGTGAGTAACACGTGAAGAACCTGCCCCGAAGACCGGGATAACAGCGGGAAACCGCTGCTAATACCGGATACCCCCAGTTGGCCGCATGGTCGGTTGAGGAAATGGGTTTCCGCTTCGGGAGGGCTTCGCGGCCTATCAGCTTGTTGGCGGGGTAACGGCCCACCAAGGCGACGACGGGTAGCTGGTCTGAGAGGACGATCAGCCACACTGGGACTGAGACACGGCCCAGACTCCTACGGGAGGCAGCAGTGGGGAATCTTGCGCAA
>DASSZK010000105.1:0-5733 GCA_035702845.1 Acidimicrobiales bacterium | reverse complement strand
CTCCGGCCACGGCATCCCCGCTTCACCTGCGCCGGCCTGTGACGCGCCGGCCGGTGACGCGCCGGCGGCTGGCGGTTTGCCAGGCGCCGCGCCGGGGGGCCAATTGGGCTCAGCCCGGTGGAAAAGGCTGGACGACCAGCTCAAATCCCTGCTCCGGGGGCCGCCACCGCGGAGGGGACCTGGCGGGGCCGCATCAGCCCCTCATTTCTGCAGGCAGGCGCATGACGTACCCCACCCCTCGCACGGTGTGGATGAGACGTGTCTCGCCCTCGGCCTCGGTCTTACGTCGCAGGTAACCGATGTAGACCTCGAGGCTGTTCGAGTTGAGCCCGAAGTCGTAGCCCCAGACCCGGTCGAATATGACTTCCCTGGGCAGCACCTGCTTGGGGTTGCGGAGGAAAAGCTCCAGTAACAGGAACTCGGTCCGGGTGAGCTCGATGAGCCGGTTGCCCCGGCGGACCTCCCGGGTCCCCGGGTCGAGTGAGAGATCGCCGAAGCGCAGCAGTTCGTTGTCGCCGCCAGGGCCGCTCCGGCGCAGCAGGGCCCGAAGGCGAGCCAGGAGCTCTTCCAAGGCGAACGGCTTGACCAGGTAGTCGTCGGCTCCGGCATCCAGCCCGTCGACGCGTTCGCTTACCGACGAGCGCGCCGTGAGCATTAGCACCGGTGTGCGGTCGCCGGCGGCTCGAAGTTTGCGGCACATCTCCAAGCCGTCGAGCCGGGGCATGGCGATGTCGAGCACTATGGCGTCCGCCGGGTTCTGGGCGTGGGCGGCCAGCCCTGCCATACCGTCTTCTGCCAGCTCAGCCGTATACCCCTCGAACCGGAGGGCGCGCTCCAATGCCTGGCGCACCGCCGGCTCGTCGTCGACGACCAGTACCCTCATAGCCCGGCTCCTTCCCGGCGACCCGCCCTCAGCGCTGGCGGCGCACTTGTAGGCCTAACCTGGGCCTCGCTCCAATCTCGGCGCTTTGCCTAAGAGCCGGCTGAAAGGCTCCTCGACATATCCCCAGGTACTCCTCCAGCAGGTTAATCGGTAGCCTTTGGGGGTGTCCTACCTCGTAGAGCGGCGTCTGGTGGAGGCGTCCAAGCGCCTGCGCAAGGCGCGCGAGGAGCTTGCCGTGGCGGACGAACAGTTGCGGGCTCTCGCTGACGCGGCTGATGAAGCCCGTATTCGTTCGCTGGTCTCGGAAACGCCGCTGGCCGCCAAGGAGAGCAACGAGGCGCAGCGCCACGTCGAAGCCATGACCAGGGCCAGGGACAATCTGGCCACGCAGGTGCAGCGGCTCGAAAAAGAAGTGGACGACCTCCTCGACAAGCTCCCGGGCGGCAGCGGCGGGGGCTGACGCCGGCCGTCCGGTAAGGCTTGGGCCCCTGCCCATCGGGCCTAGTAGTCTTTCGGCGGGCACCGGTCGTTCGGCGGGTACTGGGGCCCGCTACCAGTTGCCGCGCAGGACCGAGTGACGAAAGGGCCGAGGTAACGCCGAGTGGGCGCAAGGGTCGTCATAGCTGAGGACGAGGCTCTAATACGTCTTGACCTGCGGGAAACCCTCGAAGAGGAGGGGTACGAGGTCGTCGGGGAGACGGGAAGAGGCGACGAGGCAGTGGAGCTGGTGCGTCAGCACCGGCCCGATTTGGCCATCCTCGACATCAAGATGCCGGGCGAGGACGGTTTGGCGGCGGCGGCCGCCATCACCGCGGAGCGGCTTTCGGCCGTCCTTATCTTGACCGCCTTCTCGCAGCGTGAGCTGGTCGACAGGGCAAGGGAGGCCGGGGCGTTGGCATACCTCGTCAAGCCCTTCCAGCGCAACGACCTCGTACCCGCGATGGAGCTGGCCATGGGCCGCTTCGAGGAGCTGCGTGCGCTGGAGCAGGAGAACAGGGACCTAGAGGAGCGCTTGGCCACGCAAAAGCTCGTGGAGAGGGCCAAGGGCTCCCTCATGGACTCTTTCGACCTAAAAGAGCACGATGCCTTCCGCTGGATCCAGCGCACTGCCATGGACCAACGCACCACGATGAAGCAGGTGGCCGAGAAGGTTATCGCGGGAGAACTGCACCCCTAGCCGGCCCTGTCCGGTAGCTGGGCCTGTCCGGTAGCTGGGCCTATCCGGCCCGCTCGGCCGTCTCGGCGACATGGTCGCTCGGCTCTTCGACGGGCACGTAAAACATCAGCTCCGCAAACTGCGCACCGACCACTATCGAAGCCGTGGGCGTTTCGAGCACGAGGCTGCCGTCGGGGCCTTGAGCGGCTACCCGCGCCTGTGCACCGGGAGTGAAACCGTGCTGTTCGAGGTAGGCGAGAGCTTCCGTGTCCGGCTCCAGGAACGCCGAGATACGGCTTAGGCGCACCAGGTCACCGGGGCGCGCTTGGGACAGCACCAACGACGCCTCTGGGCAGTGGCCGTTGCCCGGGATGACGTTGCCGTGAGGGCACGTCGTGGGGTCACCCAGCAGGTCCACCAGCCGGGCCTCGACCTCGTCGGAGATGACGTGCTCCCAGCGGTCGGCCTCGGCGTGGACCTTATGCCACGGTAGGCCGATGATCTGTGTGAGCAGGCACTCAGCCAAACGGTGCTTGCGCGTGACGCTTGCTGCAAGTTCACGCCCGGACGCTGTCAGGTGCAACAACCGTCCCTCGATGTCGATGTAGCCCGAGCTCCTGAGGCGCTGGACCATCTCCGAGACCGTCGGGGCGGAGTGCCCCACGGTTTCGGCCAGGCGTGCCTGGATCACCTGGCTGCCTTCCTCCTCAAGGGTGAGGATGGCTTCTAGGTACTGCTCGCTGGGAGGATGGGCGCCTGGCCGCTCGCCTTCGCGTATTGCCGTTCGGGGCGATGACATATGGGTGAGCGTACGACCGACGATAGGAGGGCCACTACGGGCATTCGGCAGGACGAGGAGGGCCTAATGCCCCTGCCGGGAGGATCTGGACCTCCTCGACATCGTGCCGGACGGCGGCCGCCCGGTGGCAGACTCTAGGCAGTGGCCAATCTCATGTTGCTCGACGGCAACTCTCTCACCTACCGCGCCTTTTTTGCCCTTCCCTCGGACATGGCGACAGCATCGGGGCAGGTCACCAACGCCGTTTACGGGTTTACCTCGATGTTGGTGAACCTGATAAAAGACCATCACCCCGACATGTTGGTCGTGGCTTTTGACAGGCCTGAGCCGACGTTCAGGCACCACCTCATCGAGGGGTACAAGGCCACGCGCTCCGAGGCGCCGGACATACTGCGCCAGCAGATGGGCATCGTGCGCCAGCTGGTCGGTACCATGGCCATCCCCGTCGTGGAAGCGCCCGGTTTTGAAGCCGACGACGTGCTGGCCACATTGGCGACGAAAGCGGCTGGTGCCGGCGACGATGTGATCGTTGTCACTGGAGACCGCGACACCTATCAATTGGTAGAGGATCCCCACATCAGGGTGCTCTACAACCGCCGCGGGGTGTCGGATTACGTCCTTTACGACGAAGCCGGCATTGTTGACCGCACTGGCGTTACGCCGCGCCAATACGCCGAGTTCGCCGCCCTTCGCGGGGACCCGTCGGACAACCTTCCCGGGGTGCCGGGCGTGGGCGAGAAGACGGCTGCCCGGCTGATCAATACTTATGGTGGCCTGGATGCCATTTTCGAGCACCTGGCCGACCTGACGCCCAAAATCCGCCAGTCCTTGACAGACAGCGAAGCGACGGTGCGCTCCAACGCCAGCGCCACACCACTTGTCCGGGACTTGCCGATCGAGATCGAGCGGGAAAGGGCCGCGCTCGGCGGTTGGGATCTGGGTGAACTGCGCCGGCTGTTCGATTTCCTCGAGTTCCGCTCTCTATGGGACCGTTTCGTCGATGCCACTGGTGCCGCCCTGGCAAGTGCTCAGGATGCGCAGGTTCCTGCAGGGCGCGAGCTGGCGGTAGGAGTCCTCCCGTGCGCGAGCCGGGCGGATGCGTTGGGGGCCTTGGCGGCGCTCGTGGGCGAGCTCAGCAGCGGGTTCGCGAATGAACATGCCTGCGTGGCAGTTGCCGGGTCCTGGGAGGGGCCTGAGGGTCGCTCCCCGCTAGTGGGCGTCGCGTTTTGCAAGGCGCCTGCGCCGGCGCCAGAAGACGGGCCGGTGCAAGCATTTTGGTTACCCGGTGAGCTCCTGGCCGAGCCCGAGGTGGCCAAGGGTTTCTCGGAGGCTCTCGGGACATCCGGTCTGGCCGTGGCCGCCCACGACGCGAAGGCCCTGGTGCGCAGCCTCGCCCTATTGGGTGCGGGTTCAGTGAACGTCGGTTTGGACACGTCGATCGCCGCGTACCTGGTCGACCCGGCGGGGGACAAGTACGTCCTCGAGGAGCTCGCCCTTCGCTACGGAGGCGTGGCGCTCACATCTCCGGGGACGACCCCAACGGGCCAGTTGGATCTGTCCGGTGCTGCGCTGGGGCCGGATTTGCTGGCCGCCCAGCGGGCCGCAGCTGTGGCGCACTTGGTAGGGCCCCTCAGCTCTGCCCTGGCCTCCAGGGGGATGTCCAAGCTCTACGACGAGATCGAGCGCCCGCTTGTACAAGTTCTCGCCCGCATGGAGTTGGCGGGTGTCCTCGTAGACCGCGCCGAGCTCGAACGGTTGGGCCGTGCCCTGGGAGAGGAGGCAAGGCGGCTCGAAGCCGAAGTGCAACAGCTGGCCGGGGTGACCTTCCTCGTCAACTCCCCCCAACAGCTGGGGGAAGTGTTGTTCAACAAGCTGGGGTTGTCGCCCGCCAAGAAAACCCGGACCGGGCGCAATTCCACCGATAGCCAGTCGCTGGAGAAATTGCGCGAGGAGCACCCGATCATCCCTACGATCCTTCGTTACCGGGAAGTCGAAAAGCTGCGCTCCACCTACACCGATGCGCTCGTCGCCGAGATCGGCCCAGACGGGCGGATCCACGCAACGTTCAACCAGACCGTTGCCCGCACGGGCCGGCTTTCTTCTGACGCCCCGAACCTGCACAACATACCTGTGCGCAGTGAAGAGGGGCGCCAGCTCCGGCGGGCTTTCGTGCCTGCGCCCGGCACCCGGTTCCTGGTGGCCGACTACAACCAGATAGAACTGCGCGTGATAGCCCACCTTGCCCAGGACCCAGGGCTCATCAGCGCTTTCACCGCCGGTGCAGACATCCATGCGATGACTGCCGCTCGAATATTTGGTGTGGAGCCCTCCGAGGTGACCTTGGCCATGCGCTCCACGGCCAAGATGGTCTCTTACGGCCTGGCTTATGGGATGGAGGCTTACGGCCTGGCCCAACGCCTGGCGATCCCCCGTGACGAGGCGGCGCAGATCTTGAAATCGTACTTCGAGAATTTCCCCAAGGTGCGCTCCTACATGGACGCCGTGGTTGCCGAAGCCCGCGACAAGGGTTATACGGAAACGCTTTTTGGCCGCCGGCGCATGATCCCCGAGCTGTCGTCGAACCAGTACAGCGTGCGGATGGCCGGGGAGCGCCAAGCAATGAACGCCGGCATCCAGGGGCTGGCCGCTGACATCTTCAAGGCGGCGCTCGTGCGTCTCGACGCCCGCCTGGCTGAGTGGGGAATGGCCAGCCGGCTGGTGCTGCAGGTCCACGACGAAGTGATCCTTGAGGTTCCCCCTGACGAGGAAGACAAAGCGGCGCAGGTTACGCTGGAGTCGATGCGCGGCGCGGCCGAGCTCAGCGTGCCTCTGGAGGTCAACTTGTCTTGGGGCAACAGTTGGGCAGACGCAAAGTCATGACTTTTCTTACGGTGC
>DASSZK010000163.1:0-19039 GCA_035702845.1 Acidimicrobiales bacterium | reverse complement strand
GACGGTGCCGAAGCGTTTGGCGATGTCAGCTCCATTGCCGCCCAGGGCAACGCCGTCTACAACGTCTCGCACTATGTCAACCGCAACGTGGCCAAAGTCCTGCCGTCTCGCGGTTGCTACGTCAAGATCGTGGGGGCAGCGCCAGGTGCCTCCGTGTACGCCCTCAAAGTCATCGGGAACGGCGGGGGCGGCAGTGTTTCGTCGATCGTCCAGGCCGTGCAGTACGCCGTGGCGCACGGGGCGAAGGTTATAAACGAATCTTTCGGTGGAGAGCAGTTCCCGGACACGTCGCTGGACGTGGTGCGGGCTGCCGACGATGCCGCTGTGGCAGCGGGCGTCACCGTGGTCGCCTCCTCGGGCGACAGCGGGCCGACCAGTACCATCGGCTCGCCGGCTTCGGACCCTAACGTCATAAGTGTCGGCGCTTCAACGACTTTCCGTGCGTACGCGCAAACCGACCTGGGCGGTTTTTACAACCCGGTAGTCGGCAACGGCCACTGGTTGAGCGGCAACATCTCTGCTCTTTCGTCCAGCGGGTACACCCAGGCCGGCGGAGCGATAAACCTTGTCGCGCCGGGCGAGGTCAACTGGGCCTTGTGCTCGGTCAACTACAAGTTCTTCACTGGTTGTAAGGACACTTTCAATGGGGTCGACAATGGCCTGCAGACCTTTGGCGGCACCAGCGAAGCTGCTCCTTTGACGGCAGCGGCCGCGGCTGATGTGATCCAGGCGTACGCCGCTTCCCACGGGGGCAGTGACCCGTCGCCCGTCTTGGTGAAAGAGATCCTCTGCAGTACGGCGACCGATATCGGTGCTCCTGCGGTCGAGCAGGGTGCGGGCTTGCTCAATGTTGCCGGCGCGGTGCGGCTTGCGACCAGCATCCCCGCGTCCGTTGCTGCCACGACTACCACTACATCCCCGGCGCCGAGCGCTACGACCTCGACCACTGCGCCAACCACGACCAGTACGCCAACAACCACCAGTTCGCCCACGACCACCAGTACGACAAGCGTGGCAGCCGGGGGTTCCGCTACGACGCCGGCCGGATCTCGCACTGGCATTTCGGCGCAGCCGGACCGGGCGGATGTTGCCTCGCTGACCCGAGCGGCGCGCTCACCCTCCGGGCTGGCCGCAGATATTGCGCCGCCCTTCGGGGACCTGCTCGTCAGCCCCTCTGAGATCGATGTGAGCGGTCATGCCGGGTCGCGGGTGCTCGAAAAGGTGGCGATAACCAACACTGCGAGCGCTCCGGTGACCCTGAGGTTGAGCACGCGAGCACTCGAGCAACGGATTTACAACACTGGAGTGCGCGAGTTCCAGCTCGACCCGGCCACCCCCACGACCAACATGGGCGTTTTCCCCATCTGGAGCGGTGTGAACGAGATTTACCAGACGGAAACCTTCAACGTGCCAACCACGGGCAGTTCCCGTCTGGTGTTCACGGCTGACTACCAGAACAGTAACCAGGGATCCTCCCTGCACGTCGCTCTCTATGGCCCATCTGGGACGTACTCCGCCTATTCGAGCCCCCAGGGTGTTGGTGACTTCGCCGACGCCGAGGTCGCCAATCCTCAACCGGGGAAATGGACAGCCTTCTTCTTCACCGCCGAAAACGGTGCTCAAAAGGGCTTGACCGGCACAAGTGGGGTGGTCCAGTGGGACGCGAGCATCCTCGGGTTCCGCAAAGCCGCGCCCGTGGCACCTGCGGCCCTCACTGTCGCGCCAGGCCAGACGGTCCAGGCTGAGCTGAATGTACGCATCCCGCTCCAGGCGGGTGACAGCGACGAGTCGCTCGTGATCGGCTCTGCTTCGGGGCGCACGACCGTACCTGTGATCATCCGCTCGCTGGTCGGCCTCGGCGTTCGGGGAGGCCAGTTCGCAGGAGTCCTCACCGGCGGTAACGGACGGCCAGGCTCCGACGCCCAGACCAACACGTTCGTCTTTGACGTGCCCGCAGGCAAACGAGATCTCGACGTGAGCGTGGCCCTGGCCACGGACCCCAAGGACCAGCTCATCGGGTACTTGGTGGCCCCGGACGGCCAGACGATCGGGTACTCCAGCAACTACACGTTCGTGCCGTCGGGGAGCAGTTTCGCCCCCAAGCAAATCGCTCAGCCGGTACCCGGGAGCACTCCCTATTTGCAGACCTACGCTTTGGATCCCCAGGCGGGCCAGTGGGAGCTCGTCTTGCAATGGGCAAACCCTGTCACCGGTAACGAGCTAACCGAGCCGTTCACCGGCACGGTCCAGTTCAACAAAGTGAAGGTAACGGTCCCGGGGTTGCCCACAGCGGGTACCCGTAAGCTGCGCCAGGGTCATGCCACCAGGTTCTCGATGCACCTGGTGAACACCGGTGTCGCACCCGCGGCGTATTTCTTGGACCCTCGCCAAGACCGGGTGACGACGATCCAGCTCTCGGATCTCAACCCGGGTTCTCATGGCGACACCACATCGCTGCCAATGTCGGGGGCGTCGGCGCTGCCGATCTACCTGGTACCGCCGGGCACCACGTCGTTGAAGGCGACTGTGACCGAGCTGGTGGGCCAGGGCAACATCTCGTTCGACCTGAGCCGGGTGGCGGGCGACCCGGACATCTCCAGCGTCGTGTCCTCTCCGGCCGTCACGGTGACGGGGCAGGGCAAGTCCCAGACCATCCAGTTGAGCTCGGCGGAGGTTAGCCCCGGTTTGTGGGCGCTCCAGCCGTCGCAGTTAGGTCCCTATCCTCCCGCCGGCCAGCCCAAGGCCCTGGTTGCCAGCACCTTGGAGGCTCAGACGCTGGCTTTTGACAAGTCGGTCGGCAACCCGACAGACGACTTGTGGGCCAATGACTTGTCGTCAGCCAACTTCGCCTATCTGGAGCCGGGCCAATCCGCCAACCTGAAGATCTCGATAACCCCCGTCGGTCCTGTGGGCAGCCAGGTTGGAGGCATTATCTACGTCGATGAGTTTGCCCTCGGAAGCCTGAGCGGTACAGGGGGGATATGGCCGGACGCCGATGTGCTTGCGGCCGTGCCCTTCTCGTACGTAGTAGGCGCACCTTGAGCTGAGCCCCTGCGCCGCGAAAGGTGTAGGGGCTCAGTCTGAAATTTTGGGGGCTCTACCTGGCCGCGACCGAAGGCAGCCAAGAAGGTCGGTTGCTCTCGTAGCTGTCGATGTCGGTGGCCGACTGGAGCGAGATCCCGATATCGTCGAGCCCTTCCAGGAGCCGGTGCTGAGTGAACGGGTCGAGGGGGAACTCGGCGTCTATGCCTGCGGCAGGGATGTCGACGTGCCGGCGCTCTACGTCGATCATTATCTCCAGCGCCGGGTCGGCCTGTACCGCTGCCATGATCGCTTGCGCCACACCGGCCTCGACCTGGACCGGCAACAGCCCGGCCTTCGTTGCGTTATTGCGGAAGATGTCGCCGAACCGCGGCGAGATGACGGCCTCGAAGCCATAGTCCACCAAGGCCCACACGGCGTGCTCCCGAGACGACCCCGTCCCGAAGTTGGGGCCGGCAACCAAGATGTTGGCCCCGGCGTGCTCCGGCTTGTTCAGCACGAAATCGCGGTCGTCGCGCCATTGGGAGAACAAACCTTGGCCGAAGCCCGTGCGTTCCACGCGCTTTAGCCACGAGGCGGGGATTATCTGGTCCGTGTCGACATCGCTGCGGTCAAGTGGGACGGCGCGACCATTGATGACCCTAACGGGTTTCACGAAAGATCCTCCGGGGATGCGAAGTGGCCGGCGACCGCAGTGGCGGCGGCGACGGCTGGGGAAACTAGGTGCGTCCGGCCACCACGGCCCTGGCGCCCTTCGAAGTTGCGGTTGGAAGTAGAGGCAGCCCGCTCACCGGGGGCGAGCTTGTCGGGGTTCATTGCCAGGCACATCGAGCAGCCAGGGTTACGCCATTCGAAACCCGCACTGGAAAAGACTTTGTCCAAGCCCTCTTTTTCTGCTTGGACCTTGACCTGGCCGGACCCTGGGACTACAAGGGCACGCATGCCTGGTGCGACCTTGCGCCCGTTGAGCACGGCGGCCGCTGCTCGCAGGTCCTCGATACGGGCATTGGTGCACGAGCCGATGAACACGGTGTCGACCTTGACCTCGCGCATGGGAGTGCCCGCCTGAAGGCCCATATACGCCAGGGCGCGCTGAGCGGCATCTCGGGCAGACGGCTCGGAAAATTGCTCCGGGCTCGGAACAGAACCATCGAGGCGTATTACCTGCCCCGGGTTGGTACCCCAGGTGACATGGGGCGCCAGTTCCGTGGCGTCGATGTCGACCACCTTGTCGAAGCCGGCCCCGGCGTCGGTCGGCAGCGAACGCCATTCGTCGAGGGCCTGCTCCCAGTCCTTGCCCTTGGGTGCGTACTGGCGGCCTTCGACGTAGGCGAAGGTCGTGTCGTCGGGAGCGACCATCCCGGCTCGAGCACCAGCCTCTATAGACATGTTGCACACCGTCATCCGGCCCTCCATCGACAGAGCACGGATGGCCGAACCCCTGTACTCGATCACGTGGCCGATACCGCCACCAGTTCCCAGGCGCCCGATTATGGCGAGGACCACATCTTTTGCTGTCACACCCGCAGGTAGTTCGCCCTCTACGTTTACTGCCATTGTCTTGGGCCGTACCTGGGGGAGGGTTTGGGTGGCGAGGACATGTTCGACTTCGCTTGTGCCGATCCCGAATGCCAGCGCCCCGAAGGCTCCGTGAGTCGAGGTGTGGCTGTCGCCGCACACGATTGTCATGCCCGGGAGGGTCAGCCCTAGTTCGGGACCGATTATGTGCACTATGCCCTGGCGGGCGTCGCCCATGGGGAACAACTGGACACCGAACTCCGCACAGTTGGCGGCGAGCACTTCCATCTGGCGCGCCGAGATGGGGTCACTGAGGGGCTCGTCGAGCGACGTGGTGGGTACGTTGTGGTCCATTGTCGCGACGGTTAGATCAGGGCGGCGGACGGTGCGACCGGCGAGCCGCAGGCCGTCGAAGGCTTGGGGAGACGTGACCTCGTGGACCAGGTGAAGGTCGATGTACAACAGGTCGGGCCCGTCGCCGCCGGCATGGGCCACGTGGCGTTGCCACACCTTCTCGGCCAAGGTCGCTGGGTTACCAGTCATGTGGTGTCCTCTGTTTGCGTGATCGCTGGCTTAGTTGCATGAACCGTGTTGCCGGTGTCCTGTGTTGCCGGCGCCTCATCTTGCGGGCCATCCCACTATATGAGATAGCATCTCAGTATGCAGGACAGCCTACCGGGAGCCGGGTCACTGAGCAAGGCGGTTAAGCTCCTGGACCACTTGGCCCTGACTGGCCCGACCGGTCTGAGCGGGCTGGTCGAGGCGGTCGGCCTGCCAAGAGCTACGACCCACCGGCTCGCTGCTGCGCTGCTCGCCCATGGCCTGGTCGACAAAGACGGGACCGGCGCCTACCGGCTCGGAGGGCGACTGGTTGAGCTGGGTAGAGCCGCTTCGCGTCAACGACCGGTCCTGGCCAGTGAGGCGGTGACTGTGCTGGAGCGGTTGCGCGACGTCACGGGGGAGAGCGCCCAGCTCTTCGTGACCGAAGGCGACAGGCGGGTGTGCCTGGTGTCCATCGAATCACCCCACAGCTTGCGGACCATCGTTGCTGTCGGTGCCTCGTTGCCGATGGACCGGGGTTCGGCCGGCCGGGCACTTGCTGGGGCAGCGAACGATAAGGGGTGGGTTGAAAGCATCGAGGAACGCGAGGTTGGTGTGGCCTCTGTCAGCGCCCCGGTCTACGTGCACGGCGACCTGGTGGCTGCCGTATCGCTCTCAGGCCCTGTCGAGCGGCTGTCGCGCTTCCCGGGCTCGCGCTATGGCGACCAGGTGGTGAGAGCGGCCAGAGAACTGGCCGGGGCGTTGCTCTAAAACCGTTGCTCTAAAAACCGGGGCGGGGCTCTAAAAGGGTCGGGTTCCTGGCGACCCTGCAGGGCTAGGCGCCGACCGGGGCGTCCTCGCGAGGGCAGGTGCAGCGCTCGTCCACGGGGACGTCACGCATCACCTGGTCGACGTGCAGGCCGCAGCCTACCCAAGTGGTCTTGCCGCAGTCAGGGCAGATTACTGGCGAGCACATGGTGACCTCCCGATCGGGCTCATTTCTCCTCGGGGCGACGCCTGGGCGGCCCGAGCAGTTCTCTCGGTTGTTACCGGTGAGCTTAGCTCGACGATACCCCTGGGGGTATAGTTCCGGCATACTGGAGAGCGCCGACGGCGTCGCAGGCCTGGGCGAGCGCAGCAACAAACTCACGGCGCCTAGTCCCTACGGCGTCATGGCTGCCGTCGACCGGGAACACTTGGGCACCAAGGAGGCGGGCCATTTCCTGCTGGCGCCAGGGTGCCACTACGGTATCGCGCTCGGTAAGCACCACGGCGCTCGGGACCTTCACGCCCTCCAACCATGGCCGGCTGTCCCAATTGTTGAGAGCGGTGCCGGCCTCCAGGAACGCCGCCAGGTGCGACTTGCAGCGCTCTTCGAGCATCCAACCGGGGGTGCCGGCCGTCCCCGTCCCCGTGTCGCCTGCGGTCTTTAGCTGCCCGGTGGGGCTCAACTGGCCCGTGGTCTCTGGTGCTGGCGGGCCTGTGGTTTCGGGCTGGCCTGTGGTTTCGGGCTGGCCTGTGCCGGCACCGGCTAGGTCGCCGGGCCGCGGGGCCTGGTTGGGCCGCCGGTCGTAGCGGCCGACCTGCCAGCGTAGGAAGGCCGTTGCCAGGCGCGGCGCGGCCCGTGACGCCAGCGCCGCTCCCCGGCCGAACTGCCTTACGGCGATGTCGACAGTCCCCGGTTCGTTGAAGCGTGCCGCCGTCGCGCACAGGACCACTCCGCCAAGTTTGTCGGGATGGCGAGAGGCGAGCATTTGAGCCACGGCGCCGCCCATCGAGTACCCCACCACCACCGGCTGTTCCAGGCGCAGGCACCCGATCAAGGCGGCCATATCGTCCGCGCAGCCCTGTACCGAGAAAGGCGGGCTCTGCATCCCGGACTCCCCGTGGCCCCTCAAGTTAGGGGCGATGACCCGCCAGTGCCGGCTCAGTGGCCCGAACGTCCCGTACCAATTGAGGGCGGCAGTCGCCATCCACCCATGAAGCAGCACCAGTGCCGGCGCCCCGGGGGGACCGGGGATGTCCCAAACGGACATGGGCCAGGGCAGGCCGTCGGCGATCACGCGGCGTTCGGGGGCCATCCCCGCACGTTACCTGGGCTACGGGCAAAAGTGGTTCGACTGTCGAACTATCTCGGGTACGGTGGCTAGGTGACGCCACGACCGTTGCCTGCCAAGGCCGAACCGCCATCAACTAGCACCCCCGGTCCAAGCCCTGTGCCTCCCCAAGTGGTGCCTGTGCCTTCCCAAGTGGTGCCTGTGCCTTCCCAAGTGGTGGCGGTGCGTGCCCTTGCCCGGGCTGCCCGGATCCTGGAACGAGTTTCATGCCCCTTGACCTTGGCGCACTACCGGGTTCTTTGTGCCATCGAGGCAGGCGACGAGAGGGCGTCGAGAGTTGCCGAACGCCTCGCCATGGGTAAGCCGGCGGTCAGCGCGGCGGTGGACGCCCTTTGCCAGCGCGGATGGTTGGTGCGTGCGGGAGTGGGCGACGACCTCAGGGCTACAGCCCTGTCGGTGACCGGCACGGGACGCGATGTCCTGCGCTCGGCAGAGGAGACCATGGCGGGCTGGCTATCGGAGCTTTGCGCACGAACGGCCGACCCGGCCGGCACTGTGGCGGCCCTGGCCGGCCTTGCCGGCGCTCTCGACCAACTTTCGGCGGAACGCCATGGGGGAGCACGCCGATGAAGGGCGCCGGCTGGGTGCGGCGGCTGTGGGGCTACATGGTGCGCCACCGCCGCGACCTGTACCTGGCGTTCGGTGCAGCTTTGCTGGGCAGCGCCTGCCAGAGCGCTGTGCCCCTCGTCGAGCGCGAGATCGTGGACAAGGTCATAATTGCCCGCAGCTCGCCACTGGCCGGCTGGCTGACCCTCCTGATCGCATTGTCGGCAGCCACCTTCGGCTTTTCCTACCTTCGCCGCTACCGGGGCGGCCGGGTGGCGTTGGCGGTCCAGTACGACCTCCGCAACGCCATGCACGACCACATCCACCAGCTGGATTTCCAGGCCCTGGACGGGATGCCCACCGGCCAGCTGGTAGCACGTGCAAATTCGGACTCGACCCTGGTGCAGGGCTTGCTCAGCTTCCTGCCCATAATGAGCGGCAATATCCTGTTCCTGGTCGTTTCCCTGGCCATGATGCTGTACCTGTCGCCGCTGTTGGCGTTGGTGACTTTGACCGTCGTCCCTGCGCTCGTCGCCGTCTCCTACCGCATGCGCCGCCGCGTCTTCCCGGCGACGTGGGACGCGCAGCAAAAAGAAGGGGAAGTGGCCCAGATTGTCGACGAGGACGTGAACGGGGTTCGCGTCGTGAAGGCGTTTGCACAGGAGAAGGCCGAGCTGGAAAGGCTTTCGGGCACCGCTGTGGATCTCTATGGGTCCCAGATGCGCGCGGTGCGGATCCAGGCTCGTTTCCAGCCGGTCCTGGAGGCCATCCCGAGCCTCGGCCAGGTCGCCATCCTGGCCGGCGGCGGATGGCTCGTGTTGCGCCACCAGATAAGTTTGGGGACTTTTCTAGCTTTTTCGACCTATACGGCGCAGATGCTCGCCCCAGCCCGCCAGTTGGCCGGCGTGCTCACAGTGGGACAGCAGGCAAGGGCAGGAGTCGACCGGGTAATGCAGTTGCTCGACATGAAGCCTGGCATCACTGACCGTGACGGAGCGGTGGATCTTGGCAACGTACGGGGCGCGGTCAGCTTCAAGGACGTGCACTTTTCATATGGCGACGGGCAGGAAGTGCTCTGCGGGTTCGATCTTCACATCGCCCCGGGCGAAAGGGTGGCCCTGGTGGGCGCCAGCGGGTCGGGCAAGTCCACGGCGGCCCTGCTTGTCGGGCGTTTTTACGAGCCATCCGGCGGATCGGTGTCCATCGACGGCCACGATGTGCGGGACCTGACCTTGACCAGCCTGCGCCGGAAGGTGGGCATGGTCTTCGAGGAGAGCTTTCTGTTCTCCGACACGGTCAGGGCCAATATCGCCTACGGGCGTCCGGGCGCCACCGACGAGGAAGTAGAAGAGGCAGCGAGTGCCGCTCAAGCCGACGGTTTTATCCGTGGGCTGCCCGACGGTTACGCGACGGTGGTGGGGGAGCGGGGGCTCAGCCTCTCCGGCGGCCAACGGCAAAGGATTGCGTTGGCAAGAGCCCTTTTGTACGACCCCGCCATCTTGGTCCTCGACGACGCCACCAGTGCGGTCGATGCCAAAGTCGAGGAGGCGGTCCACTCTGCTTTGGACAACAAGATGCAGGGCCGGACCACATTGCTCATAGCTCACCGGCGCTCCACCCTGCACCTGGCCGAGCGCATAGTGGTGATGGAAAAGGGGCGCGCCGTCGAGCAGGGCACGCACGAGGAACTTTGGGAAGGCAGTTCCCGTTACCGAGCCTTGTTGTCGGGCCTGGATGCTACGGCCGGTCCGGGTACCGTGCCCGGGACCATTGCCGTGCCCGGGACAGTTGCCGTGCCCGGGACAGTTGCCGGGCCGGCGACGGTTGCCGTAGCGGCGCGGGAGGCCAGCGATGACAGGGCCGTGGTAGTCACACTAGGCAGGCCCCGCTATAACCAGAAAGCCACGTACCAGGCCACTTACAGGCAAGTTGGCGCCCCCACTATCGGGCCGGGGCTGGGCGGAGGCGGTGGTGGTTGGCGCCTGAGCCTGGCGCCCACCGAGGACCTACTCGAACGTGTGGCGCAACTGCCGCCCGTGAGCGACGTCCCCAGGGTCGACCTCACAGAGGAAACGCGTTTGGACACAAAGTTCAGCCTGCGCCGGCTACTGGGCGAGTTCCGCCGGCCCCTGCTGGGCGGCCTGGCCCTGGTCGTGGTGGACAGTCTTTGTTCTGTGGTTGGGCCTGTACTCGTGCGCCAGGGCCTCGCCTCAGGGGTGGAAAAGTCTGCCTCTGGTGTGCTGTTTGCCATCAGCGCGTTTTACGCCGGGGTGGTCCTGCTCGGCTTGGTCGACCAGATGGCCGAGACGCTGGTGACCGGGCGTACGGCCCAGCGCGTGATGCTCTCACTGCGCCTGCGCATCTGGGCGCAGCTACAGCGTTTGTCCCTCGATTACTACGAGAGAGAAATGGCCGGGCGGATCATGACACGTATGACCACCGACGTGGACCAGTTCGAGTCGCTGGTCCAAAACGGGTTCCTTTCCGCTCTGGTGGCCCTGGTGACCTTCGTCGGGGTGGGTGTGTCGCTCGTGGTTATAAATCTCCGGCTCGGTCTTCTCACCCTGACGGTGGTCCTGCCGCTAGCGACGGCGACGGTCGTGTTCCGGCGGAGGGCTGCGGTCCTGTACGAGCTTTCCCGGGAGCGCATCGGCGCGGTCAACGCCGACTTCCAAGAGAGCCTTGCCGGTGTGCGCGAGGCGCAGGCCTTCTGTCATGAGGTACATACGCGCCAACGGTTCCATGCTCTGGGCCGCCAGTACCTGGCATCCCGTGTGGCGGCCCAGCGCCTGGTGGCGACCTATTTCCCGTTCGTGCAGTTCCTCTCAGGAGTGGCGGTGGCCATCGTGCTGGGCGCCGGCGTGGGCATGGTGCGGGCCGGCGCACTAGGGCCCGCAGCCCTTATCGCTTTCATTTTGTACATAGACCTGTTCTTCAGCCCCGTTCAGCAGCTGTCCCAGGTGTTCGATGCATGGCAGCAGACGAGGGTGTCCGTAGGTCGTATCGCCCAATTGATGCGAGAACCGGTGCTGACGACCGACCCGGCCCATCCGGTGGAGCTCGCCCAGCAGGCAGGCGCCCTGGCCCTTCATGCGGTCCATTTCGCCTACCCGTCCGCCAAGAGGGGCGGGCCGGGTGCGACGCCGGACCGAGCAGCCGAGGCCTTGCGGGGAGTCGAGCTGTCAGTGGCGCCCGGCCAGACCATCGCCTTGGTGGGCGAGACCGGTGCCGGTAAGTCGACCGTCATGAAATTGCTCGCTCGCTTTTACGACCCCGATTCGGGTCATGTGCTTGCCGACGGGGTCGATGTCCGGGATATGGCGCTGGCCGCCTACCGTCGTGGCCTTGGTTACGTGCCTCAAGAGGCTTTCTTGTTCTCGGGGTCGGTGCGCCACAACGTTGCGTACGGGCGGCCAGGTGCGACCGACCAGGAGGTGCTCGAGGCGATCGCTGCCGTGGGGGCCGACGACTTGGTGGCGTCCCTCCAGGGTGGATTGGACCACGAACTGTCCGAGCGGGGGAGGTCTCTGTCTGCCGGCGAGCGACAGCTGCTGGCGTTGGCACGGGCGGAACTTGTAAAACCGGCCGTCCTGCTCCTCGATGAAGCCACTTCCAACCTCGACCTGGCAACCGAAGCAAGAGTGAGCGCAGCCATGAAGCGGGTAGCCCAAGGGCGTACCACCGTCCTCATCGCCCACCGCCTCCAGACGGCGCAACTAGCTGATGTCGTGGTGGTGCTGGACAAGGGCAGCGTTGTCGAGGTCGGGCCTCACGAAGAGTTGGTCGAGAGCGGAGGCGTGTACGCCTCGATGTGGGCAGCTTTCGAAACCCAAGCCGTCCGCTAGTGCCGCCGAAGGTTCCTTGAGGCAACGCTAATGCAGCGTGTGCCCGGCTCAGGCACCTCGAGCTTCGGTTCGGGGCACCGGGGCACCGCCGGTTGCTGCATCGGGCCCGAACGCAAGACGGTGGCGTTCCAGAGCCCAACCTGCCGCCTGCCTCGCCACAGGGCCCGGGTACTGCCAGCGCAGGAGTTGTCGCTCGATACCGGCAAAGTCCTCACCGAGGTCGGCGAGCGATAGGGCCAACTGGCACGCCCGCCGTTGTTGCTGCTCGGTCACCTTGTGATGGTCCGTCTCCTCGGTTACCCAAAGAGCATGCCGTGCCTGCACTGAGTTGGGCAGCCGGCTCAATTGCTGGCGGTTGAGGGGTGGGAGGCTGCGCCGCACCAGGAGGTCGGCAGTCCCATTGAGCTTGGACATGCCGAACTGGATCGTGCGGTTGACGGCACGGATGAGGGGTGCGTGGCGCCCGGTCTTGTCGCCGATGCCGAGCGACCGAGCAGTGTCGGACATGTCGAGGTCGAAGCCCTCGGGGCAGTAGTCGAAACCGGCGGCGATGCGGCGCAGGAACCACATGGTCGAGGGACCGAGGACTCCCAGCCAGAACTCCTCTGCATAGCTGGAGCGGGCATCGAAGCCCGGGCGGCTGTTGGGCTCAGGGGCCCACGGCCGGACATGGAGCAGTTCTGGGGCGAAGCACAGTTGGGCAGTCACGACATCTCTCCGCGCTGGTGGCCTGGATCCCGGGTCAAGTTGGGTCTTGTTGGGCCGGGGTTGATGGGAACCGGGGTTGATGGGAACCGGGGTTGAATGAGGCTCTGGGCGGTGCGCCGGCCGGCGGGGGGTCGTCCGTGGACGTCCGGGCGGTGCACCGCTGACCCATACCGGCGCCGTTGCGATGTGGTTTTCGTGTGCGCCCTGTTGGGCGCAGCAACCCGCCCTGGTCGGTACGCTGGGGTCGTGAGCACTGCGACGGCCGGCCCCTCCGGTGCCACGCCCAATGACGTTGAGCCGCAAAGCGACAGTGGGTACCGGAGTGGCTCTGCGCAGGTGGGCCTAGCGGGGGCCGCTCACAGGAGCGGCACCACCGAGCTGAGTACGACCCCACCGCCGCACGGTGCCGGCACATCGCAAAGTCCCAGCAGTCCGGACAGTCCCAGCAGTCCGGACAGTCCCAGCAATCCGGACAGTCACGCCACTTCGAACAGCCACAGCCACGCACGGGTCGCGAGGGATGAGCGCTCTGCCGGGCGGTCCCGGCGCCTGGCATTCGTCGTGGTTGCGAACGTCGCCATCGCCGTCGTGGAGCTTGCGGGAGGTTTGCTCGGCCACTCGATGGCCCTGTTGTCCGATGCCGGTCACAATGCCACCGACGTCTTGGCAGCGGGTCTGGCCCTGGGGGCTGTGCACCTGGCGCGCCGGCCACCGACTGCGCGTAAGTCCTACGGGTACCACCGCAGCGGCGTTCTTGCGGCGCAGGCCAACGGAGCCGCCGTGCTCGTGCTCTCCGTGCTGATGGCGGTGGGCGCCGGGCTGCGCCTGGCCCATCCCGAGCATGTGCACGCTCTGCCGGTCCTCGTCATCGGAGCCGTGGCCTTCGTGCTCAATGCAGGAGCTGCGATCGCCCTGGCCACCAAGCACGACCATGACCTCAATATGCGGGCAACCTTTTTGCATATGGCCGGTGACGCCGCCTCGTCGGCGGGCGTAGTAGCTGTCGGAGCCGTTTTATTGGCGGTGCCGTCGCTCGGTTGGCTCGACCCCGCTGTGTCCCTTGGTATAGCGCTCATGGTCGGCTATCACGCCGTGCGGCTTGGGCTCCAGGTGGTGGACGTGCTCCTGGAGGGCACCCCTGAAGGCACCGAGCCGTCGCACGTGCGCGAGGCCGTGCTTGGCATGGGTGGCATCGACGACCTTCACGACCTGCACGTCTGGTCGCTTTCTTCCGACGTCACGCTCTTGTCGGCGCACGTCGTGATGAGCGGCCACCCCACGCTCGAAGAAGCTCAATCCGTGGCGGCCCAGGTGCGGGCCCGCCTGGCGGGCGAATTTGGCATCTCCCACGCCACGTTGGAGCTCGAGTGCGAGAGCTGCGACGACGGGACCTCCGCACCCTGCTCGGTATGAACCGCTCGGGCTCGTTGTCATGACGCAGCCGGCTTAGGGCTTCTCGAGGGTGGCTACGGCGCATTGCTCGCGGCCGAGAAAGGGGCCGCGCTTTTCCGAGCCGTTGCCGCCGGCAGCCCGGCGCTATGGACCGAGCCCGGCTTGACGGCCCCGGGGGCCTTCGACGGCCCCGCCGACTTCTATGCCAACGACGTGTTCACCTTCGTGGAGGCCTTGCGCGATGTCCGGGTCAGGCTCGACTGTGGCGACGAGGGCGCGTTCTACGAAGCGACCCGGCAGCTTTGGGCAGAGATCGCGTGGCCCCACGTCGCCGAGTTCCGGCCGGGGGCTGCTCACACTATGGGTTTTTGGCGCTCGGTGGCACCTGCGCAGATGCGGTTTCTTTGGGCCGCCGTACGCTGAAACGCCCGGAGACGACCCCATCTTTGGGTGAATTGTCAAGAACCGCTGTGTAGTGGCCACAGAAAAGTAGGCTTCTCCTTGGTGGCGTCCACGGAGGGTGAGAAATAGTGCGGCTTCCCCAGGCGCTGTAGTGGACCACCTAGAGGGCTATCTCCACCAAGTCGGCTTTTACGGTTCCGACGACGCGTTCGCAGACCTGATCTGCCCCTTCGCCCTGGGAGGCATCGAGGCGGGCGAGCCGGTGGTGTTCGCGTACGACCCCCAAAAGGTCGAGCTGCTCCGGCGATGGCTGCCTGCCACCGGCGACGTCACGTATATCGTCGACACCGGTTGTTACGCGACGCCGGCGAGGGCGCTCGTCGCCTGGCGCAAGGTCGTGGAGCAACGGCTGAGCGAAGGGGCTACCAGGGTGCGGATCGCAGGCAACGTGCCGCACCCGGGTTATGGCCACCCCTATGCCGGATGGGACCGTTACGAGGCGGCGTTCGACGCGGCCATGGGGCAGTTCCCGGTGTGGGCACCGTGCCTGTACGACACCCGCATCGCCCCGGCCGAGGTCATCGACGCCGCCACCAGGCTCCACCGGGAGCTCATCGAGCGCGATGGCGCTCGCCGCCCCAATGGCTGCTTCGACGAAGTGCGTAGCCTGAGCGAGTTCTTCCCGCCGCCCCCCGAGCCCCTCGAGGCCACCGCGCCGGCCAAAGAGCTGTTAGACCCCACTCCGGCCGTGGCCAGGAGGGCGATAAGGCAGGTGATCGAGGGCGTGGTGGCGCAGGATCACGCCGATCAGCTGGTGCTGGCCGCCTCGGAGGCCGTCACCAACGCCATGCTCCACGGCGCTCGCCCGGTCCTGGTGCGGATATGGAGGGGCGATGACCGCGTCGTGGTACATGTCCACGATGAGGGCGGCGGCCCGAGCGACCCTCTGGTCGGTTTATTGCCCGGTCCCGACGAGCTCGGCACCGGAGGGCGAGGCATGTGGATCGCGCACCAGCTCGACATAGAAGTGGCGCTGATGGTGGGGATGCCTGGGTTTACGGTGCGCTTGCGGGCCCAACGAGTGGCGTAACCGGCAGGCTACGAGTTAACGCCGTGCCCTCCCTGTCAACATTTCCTCTGTCAACATTTCCTCTGTCAACATTGCCTTTGCCCACACTTGTTTTATCCCCATTGGCCACTGGAGAGCCGGTGGGGGTGCCGGCGCCGTGGCCCTGAGAAGAGGTGTCACGGTCGGATGAGCTTTCGATCGCCGCGCCATTGCTCTGAGCGAGGCTGGTCTCGGTCGCATGCTCCACCGCTTTGAATATCGACGCTGCGATCCCTGGGCCGTCGAGACCGAGCTGTCCCAATATGCGCCCTGGGGGAGCTTGGGGTATATAGCTCGTCGGCACCCCGAGGCTCAGCACCGGGGGGCTCTGGCGGCTGGGGTTTAGGTCGGCGATGGCGTCGGCGATGTAATGGCCCGCACCACCGTTGCGGGTGCCGTCCTCTATGGTCACCACGAACGCATGCTTGCCGGCGTCAGTCACCATTGCCGGGTCGAGAGGGCGCACGACGCGAACGTCCCAAAGGGTCACCTCGACACCCTCGGCCGAAAGCAGCGCCGCAGCTTCCTCGCAAGCTTCGAGCATCTTGCCGACTGCCAGCATGCACACCGAGCCGTCCCCCCGGCGTACGAGCCGTGCATGCAGCCCCGAACCCACCTGGTCACCAGGCACATGGCGAGCTGCGGTCTTCGGGTAGCGCACGACTGACGGGCCCGAGAGCTGCACCGCCGTCGACATCATCACCTTCAGCTCCTCGGCCGAAGACGGGGCAAATATCGTCATCCCCGGGATCTTGAGGCACAGCGCCATGTCCAGGATGCCGTGGTGGCTGGGACCGTCGTCTCCGGTTATGCCGGCGCGGTCCAAGGCGAACACGACGGGCAGGCCGTGGAGCCCCACATCGAGGTTGGCCTGGTCGAAAGCCCGGCTAAAGAATGTCGAGTAAACGGCTACGACCGGGCGCAGACCGCCCATGGCCATACCTGCGGCGGAGGTGACGGCGGCCTGTTCGGCGATGCCAACGTCGAAGAAACGGTCCGGGAAACGTTCCTGGAACGGCAGCAGGCCGGTCGGACCGGGCATGGCGGCTGTTATGGCCACGAGGTCGGGATTTGTCTCACCGAGCTCGACCATCACTTCGCTGAACGCAAGGGTGTAACCCTTGGGGGCACGCGACGAAAGCGTAGGGCCCACGGCAGGGTCAAAAGAACCGGCGTCGTGCAAGCACTTTTCTTCGTCGTCCTCCGCCGGGCCGTAGCCACGCCCTTTTTGGGTTAGCACGTGCACGACGATCGGGCCGTCGAAAGATGCCGCCTGGCGAAAAGCTTGTTCCATGCCGGCGATGTCGTGGCCGTCGATGGGGCCGACATAGCGCACGCCCAGGGTCTCAAAAAATACCGGCGGCTCGATGATCTCGCGCACGGCCGAATAAAAACCTTGGATGCTCGAGTACGCCAGCTCCCCCACCCGAGGCAAGTCGCGCACCGCTGTTTCTATGCGCCGGCGGGCCTGGCGTACCCCAGGGTGCAGCCGCAACCGCGTCAGGCTCTCGGACAGGCGCGACACGGTCGGGGCGTAGCTGCGGCCGTTGTCGTTCAAGATGACGATGACCCGTGACCCCGAGTGGCCGAGGTTGTTGAGGCCCTCGTAGGCCATGCCGCCCGTCAGAGCGCCGTCGCCGACGATGGCCACCACGTGGCGTTCGGGGTTCGGCGAGCGCTTCACGGCGGCAGCGAGCCCGTGAGCGTACGACAGGGCCGTCGAGGCGTGGCTGTTCTCGACCCAGTCGTGCACGGACTCGGCTCGCGAGGGGTAGCCCGACAGGCCGCCCTCCTGGCGCAGGTACGAGAACATATCGCGCCGGCCGGTTACCAGCTTGTGCACGTAGGCCTGGTGACCCGTGTCCCAGATCAGGCAGTCGCGGGGCGAGTTGAACACCCGGTGCAGGGCCAGGGTGAGCTCTACGACACCGAGGTTGCTGCCGAGGTGGCCGCTGGCGGAAGAAACCGCCTGGACGATGAACTCGCGCATCTCGGCTGCCAGGGTGGCGAGTTGGTCATAGTCCAGGCGCCGCAGGTCGCTCGGCCCGTTGATTGTTTCCAGCAGCATCGGCTTCAACGGTACCGCTCTGGGCGGGCAAGCTGCTCGGGGCCGACCACCGCAAGGCGCCGCAACGAGCCGGGCCGGCACTGCCAGGGCCGGTACTAGCGTGGCGAAGACCATGGGAGCAAGCTCGACAGGCACAAAAGACGTCATGATCGACCCGTCCGTGGTCACGCGGGTGCTGGGACGGGCGCTCGCTACAGGGGGCGAGTTCGCCGAGCTGTTCGCCGAGGACCGGCGGGGTTCGGCCGTGGCCCTGGACGACGGGCGGATAGAGGAGCTGAGCTCGGGCCGTGACCGCGGTGCCGGGGTGCGGGTGGTGGCCGGCAATACAACCGGTTTCGCCCACACCGCCGACCTTTCCGAGAAAGGCCTCCTCGCTGCCGCTCAGGCGGCGTCCGCGGCGGCCCGAGGAGGGAACGGCGGAGTGCGCGAGGTGGCCCTCGAGCCCCGCAGCGGGCCTGTCGTGTCCCCCGTTGATGTGCTGCCGGCCGGAGTGGCCAAGGCGCGCAAGGTCGAGATGCTCCAAAGAGCAGACGCTGCGGCCCGCTCCGCCGGCGCCTCGGTCCGCCAAGTGAGCGCCACCTACCGGGAGAACCGCCGGCGCATCCTGGTAGCCAACTCTGAAGGGGTGCTGGCCGGGGACGACCAGGTGCGCGTCCGCTTCGGAGTTTCGGTGGTCGCCAGTGGCGACACCGGAATGCAGACCGGTGGTGAGTCGGTCGGGGCGACGATGGGCTTCGAGTTCTTTGACCGCAACGACGTCGAGGAACTCGCCACCAAAGCAGCGCGGCGTGCGCTGTCCAAGCTCGATGCCAAGCCGGCTCCGTCGGGCACCATGCCCGTGGTGATCCGCTGTGGCAGCGGCGGAGTGCTCTTCCACGAGGCGTGCGGGCACGGCCTGGAGGCCGACCACATTGCCAAGTCGGTCTCTGTTTACACGGGCCAGGTGGGCCAACAGGTGGCCAGCCCGCTGGTGACGCTGGTCGACGACGGGACGATGAGCCACGAATGGGGTGCGCTTTCGATAGACGACGAGGGGCACCCGAGCTCGCGCAACGTCCTCATCGAGAACGGCGTGCTCACCGACTACATGTGGGACTGGCTGCGGGCACGCAAAGAGGGCAGGGCGGGGGCGGCCAACGGGCGGCGCCAGAGCTACCAGCACCTGCCGATGGTCCGCATGACGAACACCTTCCTGATGAACGGTACGGAGGATCCGGACGAGATCATCCGCCAGACCCCGCACGGGGTGTACGTGGCCCAGCTCGGCGGGGGCCAGGTCAACACGGCGACCGGTGACTTCGTGTTCGGGATGACCGAGGCCTACCTCATCGAGGACGGGCGCATCAGCCATCCCCTGCGAGACGCCAACCTGATCGGCAACGGCCCCCAGGTGCTGCGCGAGATCGATGTGATCGGCAACGACTTCGCCATGGGCTGGCCGGGCACCTGCGGCAAGCAGGGACAAGGGGTGCCGGTGGGCATGGGCCAACCCACTCTGCGGGTCCAGGCTATGACGATCGGCGGCACCGCCCGATGAGCGAGCTACTCGAGCTGGCCACACGGGTTGCAGGCTGGGCGCGCGACGGCGAGGCGGTCGAGGTTTACGCCAGCCGCGGGACCGATACCTCGGTCAAGGTCTACGACGGAGAGGTCGAGTCGTTGTCGTCGGCCACGTCGGCCGGAGCAGGCATACGGGTCGTGACGGGCGGCAAGCAGGGCTTCGCCTACGCCGGGGCACTCGACGAGGACCTCC
>DASSZK010000122.1:0-6946 GCA_035702845.1 Acidimicrobiales bacterium | reverse complement strand
GCGCGTCAGTGCAGGCTGCGGTGGCAGGGCGTCGGGAAGAGCCGGCGGTTCTCTGAAAGCATCACTACTTTGAGTAGTCGATTTTGGCTACTCTTCGTGTTGTCACTTCGAACCGCTTGGGAGGGCCGCAACAAGACATGGAAGACCACCTATGACCATGACGGAGGAGATGAGCCCCGCCTACGCTCGACACGTAGGTGAACGGCTCCGCAACATCCGGCGCCAACAGGGATTGTCGCTCCAGGCGGTGGAGGAGCAATCCGACCGGGAGTTCAAGGCTTCGGTGCTGGGGGCGTACGAAAGAGGCGAGCGCATCATCTCGGTGCTGCGCCTGCAGAGGCTGGCTCGGCTCTACGGCGTCCCCGTGGACCAGCTGCTGCCCAAGATGACACCCGAACTGGACTTCGGTCCCGAAGCGCGGATCCCCGCCAGCCCGGGGGGCGGGCCGATCACCATCGACCTGTCGCGCCTCGAACGCCTCGACGCGCCCGAGAGGGAAGTCCTTCGCCGCTACATAGGGATGATCCAGATCCAGCGAGGCGATTTCAACGGGCGCCTCATCACCATCAGGGCGGAGGACGTACGCGCTCTGGCCCGCGTGTTCGAACGTGACGAGCACGCCATGCGCAACCGCATCGACGAGCTCGGCATAAGGACCTAAGTGCCCGAGGCGGCCACTGGCGGCGCCGGGACGCCAGTGGCCCATCAGCTTTCGTGCGTCTTCGGCTCCGGGCTGACAAGACCGATTTCCTGGCGCCGCCAGAGATTGCGCGAGTTGGCGCTGCTGCTCGACGAAGGCTCCGCCTCCTTGACGGCAGCGATGGCGGCTGACATGGGCAAGCCGGTAGTCGAATCTTGGCTCACCGATATCGCCGCCGTGCGCCGTGACGTAAACGGCATAGCAGCAAACCTCGAACGATGGGCTTCCCCCCAACGTGCCGCCGTGCCCTGGCAACTGTGGCCTGGTCGGGCCCGACTGGTGCCCGAGCCGCTCGGCGCCGCTCTCGTCCTCGGGCCCTGGAACTACCCGGTCAGGTGCCTGTTGTTGCCGATGGCGTTCGCCATCGCCGCAGGCAATGTGGTTGCCGTCAAACCGTCGGAGCTAGCCCCTGCGACAGCGCGGGTCATCGCCGACCTCGTACGCCGTTACATGCCCACACCAGCAGTGAAAGTCGTCCAGGGTGGGCCCGAAGTGGCGGCCGGGCTCGTGGACCAGCCGTGGGACATCATCTTTTTCACTGGCGGAGCGCGAACCGGCCGAGCCGTCATGGCGGCGGCCGCCCGGCACCTGACACCAGTTGTGCTCGAGCTCGGAGGCAAGAACCCAGCCATTGTGGACGCCACCGCCCACCTGCGCAGCGCGGCTCAACGCATCGCTTGGGCGAAGTTCCTAAACGCCGGCCAGACGTGCGTGGCACCCGACTACGTCCTTGTCCAGCGCAGCGTGGCGCACCGCTTCGGGCAGGAGCTGGCGGGTCGGCTGCTCGCATTTTTCGGGCCGGAGCCCCGACGTAGCGCCGATCTGGGGCGACTGGTCAACGACGTCCACTTCCGCCGGGTGGAGACAATGCTGGGCTCGTCCAAAGGAACGCTCCTCGCCGGTGGCGAGACCGTGGCCGAGGAGCGCTATATCGCCCCGACACTGGTCACCGACGTCGGCTGGGACGACGCTTTGATGCAGGAGGAGATCTTCGGGCCGGTGCTGCCCATATTGGCGTACGACGACCTCGGTGAGGCACTCGACGAAGTACGCCGTAGAGACAAGCCGCTCACCCTGTACCTGTACAGCCGGGACCCGGCCGCACACGACCGGGTGATCGCCTCCACATCTTCAGGTTCGGTTTGCGTCAACCACAGTGCCGTGCAGCTGGCTGTACCCTCCCTGCCTTTCGGAGGTGTAGGGGCGAGCGGCATGGGCGCATACCACGGCAAGGCCGGTTTCGACGCTTTCAGCCACACCAAGGCAGTACTGGTGCGCCCAGCCAAGACGGAACTTGCGCTCATGTACCCGCCCTACACCCGCCTCAAGAGGTGGCTGCTGGGCAAAGCAGTGTGAAACAGGCTTAGCCTGTACCCCGGGATGCGAACCGACCGGGGTGCGAGCCCGATTTTGGGGGGCCCAGGCACAGCTGGACGCGAGCCGGCTGGAATGAGCGCGCTCATGAGCCTCGGCACTTTGGTCGAGCTGTCTGGCGTGCCGGCGAGCACCATCCATCACTACCGCCGGCTGGGCTTGCTCCCGCCTGCAGCCTCCCTCGCTGAGGGGCACCAGGGCCGGCTCGGCTACAGCAAGGAACACCTTCACGCCCTTGTCCTCATCCGCGAGATGCGCGAGGTCCGGGGCATGCGCCTCTCCCAGGTCCGCCGGCTGCTGCCCGACCTGCTGGCGGGGAACGCGTCGCTCCCGGAGGCAGGGGACACCGGCGACGCTCAAAAGAGATTGGTCGACGCCGCCTTCCGCTTATTTTCGGGCCCTGAAGGCTACACCTCTGTCACCGTCAGCGAGATAGCCGCGGCCGCCGGCATTGCCAAGGGCAGCGTCTACCGGTATTTCGCGTCCAAAGAGGCACTTTTTACCGCTGTCGTCGAGTCTCTTTGCCAGGACACGGCCGAGCGGTTCGCCCAAACCGTGACGGAGCTCGGAGGGCCCGACGGGCTCAAGGCCAACCCGGCGAAGAGCGCCATCGTGTTTGGCGGCATCATCGCCAGGGCGATGCCCATACTCCTCGAACTGGGAGCACGGGCGGCCAGAGGCGACTTGCAAAGCCAGCTTTTGGCGGCCCGTGTCCTGCGCACGCTTGCCGAAGCGGCCGGGCGCCCACTGTCTGCAGACCCGATCGCAGCGGGCCTGGACGTGATCCAAAGAGCCTTTGCCACGGTGCTGCACTGGGCGGTCGGCCCAGATTGGCTCCCCGAACCCGCTGCCAGCTGAACATTTCGCGGCCATTAAGGAGCACAGACAAAAGCTCTACCGGGCCCTTATCGTGTCTAAGATGACCGCTGGGTCAGCGGTCTTGTACGTGAGCCCGCTTCCGCCACCAGTAGAGGAGAGCTGCGCATGAGCACAGCGACAACCGAGGCAGGGCGCTCGTTGTCAGCGGAGCTCCCACCTCCTTACATGGTCCTCGGCCGCTCGGCGGGCGAAAATTTCCCGGTCGCCTCGCGCCTGCTGCCCCCCGAGCTGCGCGCCGACCTCATGGCCCTGTACGGCTGGGCGCGCCTCGTGGACGAGCTCGGCGACAACTTCGCGGGCGACCGCCTGGGCGCTTTGGACGAGGTCGAACGCCAACTGCGAGCCTGCCTGGAGGCTGGAGCCGGTGCTGGAGCGCCGCCGGGGACGTACCCGCTGGTGGCTCGGATGGCGGAGACCGTCCGTCGACGGGCCCTTCCTGTCCAGCCTCTCTACGATCTGGCGCAGGCGAACCGCCAGGACCAAGCAGTCCACACATACGCGACGCTGGAGGAGCTGGTCGGGTACTGCCGCCTGTCGGCCGATCCAGTAGGGCGGATGGTGCTCGCCATCTTCGGCGTGACCACTCCCGAGCGCGTGGCCTGGTCGGACAGGATCTGCACCGCTCTGCAACTCATCGAGCACTGGCAGGACGTAGCCGAGGATGCCATTGTCGGGCGGATCTACGTCCCCCGAGAGGACCTCGCCCGCTTCGGTATCAAGGCCGACGAGCTCGTGCCGCCGCCCGTCGCCGCCCGCGGGTGGGTACCTCCGACCGGGGCCCAGCGCGCGTCGTGGGGCTCGTCCGCCGAGTGCCGCGCCCTCATGGCCTTCGAGTGCGCGCGGGCACGGCGCATGCTCGAATCGGGTGAGCCCTTGGTTGCGAGCGTGAAGGGGAGGCTGCGCGTTGCCATTGCCGGGTTCGTCGCAGGGGGCCACGCTGCGCTGGACGCCCTGGCCGCCATCGACTTCGACATTTACGCGGACACGGCACGGCCTTCCCCCCGGCGGGTGGCCTTCCATATGGCGCGCCTGCTCGCCGCCGGCGCAACGGGGCGCACCGCATCGGGGGACCAGCGATGACCACCCCGGCGGAGGCACTGGCCTACAGGCATTGCGAAGAGATCACGCGCACCCGGGCACGCAACTTCTATTACGGGATCCGGTTGTTGCCCGCGGAGAAGCGGTCCGCTATGTGCGCGCTGTACGCCATGGCCAGGCGCATCGACGATGTCGGCGATGACACTACGCAACCCGGCCAGCCGACCGACCGCCTGGCCGCGCTTGAAGGCGTGCGCGGCTCCGTACGCCTCCTGGAGCGCGTCGCCCAAGGCGAGCCCGGCGCCGCCGTGCCCCCAGGGGACCCCGTGCTCGTCGCCCTGGCCGACACCGCAAGGCGCTTCCCAATACCTTTCGGCGCTCTCGAAGAGCTCGTCGAGGGGTGCGAGTGGGATGTGACCGGGCGCCAATACCAGACCTTCCCCGAGCTGGTTGAGTACTGCCGGCGGGTGGCCGGTACGGTGGGGCGCCTGTCGCTGGCCATCTACGGCAGCACGGATGATGACATGGCCCAGCCGCTGGCGGACGCGCTGGGCGTCGCCCTGCAACTGACCAACATCTTGCGCGACCTCCTCGAGGACAGCACGGTGATGGGACGGGTGTACCTGCCGGCCGAGGACCTCGAACGCTTCAGTATCGGGCCCGGCCTCGAAGGAGAGGGCGATGACCTGATGGCGCTGGTCTGCTACGAGACCGGGCGAGCGGCCGAGTGGTACGAACGGGGCCTGCCCCTTCTCGACCTATTGGACCAGAGGAGCCGAGCCTGCACGGCGGCGATGGCAGGCATATACCGGCGCCTGCTCGACAAGATCCGCCAACGGCCGGACCGCGTGCTGCATGAGAGGGTCTCACTGTCCACGGGCCAGAAGCTGGCCGTGGCCGGGATGGCACTAGCCCGGGGAGCCCTATGAGCCCGGGCAGCCCTGGGAGCGGGCCCATGAAGATCGGTGTCGTCGGCGGTGGCCTGGCCGGTATGGCCGCGGCCCTCGCATGTGCCGACGCCGGCGCCGAGGTGACCCTGTTCGAAAAAAGAGCGCGCCTCGGTGGCCTCACGTGGTCTTTCGAACACGGCGGGCTGACCATGGACAACGGCCAGCACGTGTTCCTCCGATGTTGCACCGCCTACCTCGAGTTCCTGCGCCGCATAGGTTCGAGCGCCGATGTCAGCCTCCAGGACCGCCTGGATGTCACCGTCATCCGGAACGGCAAGCGAGCACGCCTGGCGCGCAACTCTCTGCCGGCGCCGTTCCACCTGGCACAAAGCCTGCTCGGGTACTCACTCGTACCTCTGGCGCAGCGGGCGCGCTTGGGCCTTGCCGCCGCAGCGCTGGCCCGGCTGGACCTCGACGACCCGGCACTCGACGACCAGACCTTCGAGCAATGGCTGCGCCGTCACCACCAGGGCAGTGAGGCCATCACCGAACTATGGGACCTCATCTGCCTGGCGACGGTCAACGTCCCGGCGTCCGCTGCATCGCTCGCCATGGCGGCCAAGGTCTTCCAAACCGGGCTGCTCACCTCCGCTCCGGCCGGGGACATCGGCTGGAGCCTGTTGCCCCTGGGCGAGCTTCACGGGCGCCGCGGCAAGATGGCCCTTGAACACAGCGGGGTGCACGTCCGCATGGGTGACGGCGTGGAGTCAGTCGCCCAGGTCGAGGAGGGATGGGTGCTTCGCACCAGCACCGGAGAGCTGGCGGTCGACGCAGTCGTGGTCGCGCTCCCCCACTACCTTGTCGAGGGCGTCCTACCAGTTGCAGCACTGCAATCAAATCCGTCGGTTCTGGGTAGTTCTCCCATCGTCAATGTGCATGTACATTTTGACCGGCGGGTCACGACACTCCCCTTGGCTGCCGGCGACGGCTTCGCGCAATGGGTGTTCGACCGTACTGCCAGCTCAGGGGCGGGACGGGGCCAGTACCTCGCCGTGTCGGTCTCCGGCGCTGACGACTACATCGGCCGGCGCCCCGAAGAGCTCGGCCGCATGGCGGTGGACGCCTTGACAGCCATGTTCCCACTGGCACGGTCCGCACAAGTGCTGAGCTCCTTTGTGACGCGCGAACACAACGCCACTTACCGGGCCGTCCCCGGCTCGGGACGCGAGCGCAGCTCGCCCCGGTCACGCCTAGCAGGGCTCGCCATAGCCGGGGCGTGGACCTCCACCGGGTGGCCTCCGACGATGGAGGGGGCGGTCCGCAGTGGTAATGCTGCCGCCAATGCCGCGCTTGCGGCGGCGAGGGCCCGGCACGGGTACTCAGCTCCCACCAAAATGCACGCGAGCACAGGCACGTACGCGGGCACAGGGAGTGCCGCCAGCACGCAGTCATCAACTTCAGGGCCCGGCCTGCCGCCGGCGCAAGGGCTCCTTCCAACGCCGGCGCTAGCTCAGGAGGACTCGTGACACCCCCCTCGACCGCTGTGGCCGAAGTGCTGGAACGCGCGCGTGAGCACACTCAGCCGCTTATGCGTGAAGCGGTGGAGCGACTGGTGCCGAGCATGCGGCGCGTCGTGAGCTACCACATGGGGTGGTCCGACGCCGACGGCAACCCCACGGAAGTGAAGGGTGGCAAAGGGATCCGGCCGGCGTTAGCCCTGCTTTCCGCCGAGGCGGCATGGGCCGACGCATCCGTAGGCGCCCCTGGGGGCGCGGCTGTGGAGCTGGTCCACAACTTCTCGTTGGTGCATGACGACCTCATGGACGGCGACGAGGAACGACGCCACCGGTCGACTGTATGGGCGCTCTGGGGCCCGTCCGTCGCCATCCTCGCCGGTGACGCTTTGTCGACGCTCGCCACGGAGTGGTTGCTGTCTTTGCCCAACCCGTGCGCGCCGGCAGCGGCTGCGGTGCTCGGCGAAGCGACAGCGGAAATGATCGCCGGTCAAGCCGACGACCTCGCCTTTGAAAAGCGTCGGTACGTCTCTGTCGAGGAATGCACAGCG
>DASSZK010000079.1:0-14922 GCA_035702845.1 Acidimicrobiales bacterium | reverse complement strand
CTGCCTCCGTGGCGACCTCGCGCACAGATGGCCCGCCCGGGCGATGGGCCACAGGTCTTAGAGGCGCTGGCACACCTCACATGGTACTGGCGGGCCGTTACACGGCCCTGGTAGCGCACCTGGTCCCTGGCACGCACGGGGCATGGGAGCGCTGCTGCCCCGATGCCTTTAAAGGGAAAAAGGCGTCGTCTTGGTTGACAAAGCCTGTAACAGGAGATATCGTGACCGTTACAACCCGTTACAAGGGGGGGTTGCCGTGCCGCCCGTTCACCGCGATGAAGCGCCACGAAACAAGCACATAGGTTTACGCTGCCGTTGTAACTCGCCCGTTACAACGGCATGCGACAGCAAAAGGGGGAACAACCGGTATGAAGTCACCTATCGTCGCGGCCCGACAGCGGGGCCTCAAGCGTCGCCTCCTGACGACGGCGCTATTGGCATCCGCGTCATTAGGCGTGGGGATGATCGGCATAGCCGGCGCCCATGCGACCACAACGGGGACGCCCTTCGGGGGGACGCCCGCCGCAGTGCCAGGGACCGTTGAGGCCGCCAATTACGACACTGGGGGCCAGGGCGTCGGCTACAACGTCACGACGGTCTATGGCACCGCGAACAGCTACCGCACGGACGGCGTGGACCTGGAGGCCACCTCTGACAGCCAGGGCACCACCGGTACAGGGGCCGGCTATGACATCGGTTGGACGACGGGGGGCCAGTGGTTCCACTACACGGTGGATGTCGCCACTGCGGGGACCTACAGCCTGAGCCTAAGGCTCGCCGCTCCCTCGGCGGTCACCGACGGCCTGCACATAGCGGACAGCTCGGGCAACAACTTGTCGGGGGATATAAACGTCCCCCCCACCGGGGCTTGGCAGGCCTGGACGACGGTGACCACCAGTGTCGCCCTTCCTGCGGGCACCCAGACCCTGACCGTCGCCGAGGACAATCCCGGGTGGAACATCCACTACATGTCGTTCACCTTGACCTCGTCGACAGCCGTCAACTGCTCGGCGAGCGACAGCGGCACGGAGCTTTCCCAGTCGGGGTGGAGCGCCTCTAGCAATGCCCCCGCCACCTATTCAAATGACGCACCCGCCAACGCCATAGACGGGAACCTCTCCACCAGGTTCTCCAGCGACGAGATGCAGGCGAGCGGCATCTACCTACAGGTCAACCTGGGTTCGTCAAAGACCTTTGACACCTTGGACATGGAGGTCCCCAACTCCTCTGGCGACTACGCCCGTGGTTACGAGGTGAACGTGTCTTCGACGGGGGCTGCAGGTAGCTGGACAACGGTGGCCACTTGCACCGGTTCGAGCTCGTCGGAGATCGTCTACTTCGGCGCTCAGACAGCCCAGTACGTCCAGGTGCAGCTGACCACCGCCTACGGCTCCAACTGGTGGTCGGTGGACGAGCTCGACCTTTACAACAGTGCCTCGTCGACCACGACGACCGCTGCTACCACCACGACGACGGCCGCCACGACGACCACCACCTCGTCGAGCACGACGACGACCGCAGGCGGCACGACGACTGCTTGCTCCTCGTCCTCCGTGAGCAATCCTTTCGGGCCGAACGTGTACGTTTTCACTCCCTCGATGTCGGCTTCGTCCATACAGACGACCCTGACCAACGTGTTCAACGCCCAGCAGTACAACCAGTTCGGCACCCAGCGCAATGCGCTGCTGTTTGCTCCCGGGACTTACCCGGTTACTGCCAACATCGGCTTTTACACGTCGATCATGGGGCTGGGGATGACCCCCGACGCCGTCAACATCACCGGCAACCTGAGCCTCGACGCCCAGTGGAACGGTGGCAACGCCACGGAGAACTTCTGGCGCTCGGCTTCGAACTTCGAGGTCTCGCCGTCCAGTGGCTCGCCCGTCATCTGGGCCGCGGCCCAGGCTGCCCCGTTCCGGCGTATGGATATCCGCGGCGGCCTGAACCTGTACCCGTCGCCCCCCGGTAACGGGTGGGCCAGCGGTGGCTACATCGCCGACAGCCGGGTCACCGGCACCGTGGCTGCGGGCACCCAGCAGCAGTGGATCTCTCGCAACAGCCAGTTCGGCGGCTGGACCGGCACCCACTACAACTACGTGTTCTCCGGGGTGATCGGCGCGCCGACCCAGAACTTCTCCTCGACCGAGAGCGACACCACGTTGGCGACCAGCCCGGTGACCAGGGAAGAGCCGTTCTTGTACCTCGACAGCTCCGGCAACTACAACGTGTTCGTACCCTCGGTGCAGTCCAACACCTCGGGCACGACATGGGCCAATGGGAACACGCCTGGGACCTCTCTGCCGCTGAGCAGCTTTTTTATCGCTCAGCCCTCCAATGTCGGGGAGGTGCAAACGTACCTAAATGAAGGGTGCAACGTGCTGTTCACGCCCGGCATCTATGACATCACCCAGACCCTGCAGGTCAACAACCCAAACACGGTCATCATGGGAATGGGGATGCCCACGCTCATCCCGCAAGGTGGCATCAACACCATGCAGGTCGCCGACGTGGCGGGGGTGGAGATCTCCGGCTTGATCTTGGACGCCGGCCAGACAAACTCGGCCGCACTGCTGACCTTGGGCACGCAGGGTTCGACCTCTAACTTCTCGTCGGACCCCGACACCGTCCAGGACGTGTTTTTCCGGATCGCCGGTGACCAAGACGGTATGGCCACGACCAGCTTCATTGACAATTCCAACTACTCGATAATCGATGACATCTGGGCTTGGCGTGCCGACCACGGCACCGGCGTGGGCTGGACGGTCAACCCCGCCGATACCGGGCTCATCGTCAATGGCAACAACGTCACCGCTTACGGGCTGTTCGTGGAGCACTACGAAAAGACTGAGATCATCTGGAACGGTAATTACGGCACGGACATCTTCTTGCAGAACGAGAACCCGTACGACCCGCCCAGTCAGGCAGCATGGATGTCGAGCCCCACTCAGGACGGGTACCCGGCCCTGTACATCAACCCCAACTCGGTCACCAACTTCCAGGCGTACGGTTTGGGTAGCTACTGCTTCTTCAACCAGGGTGTCAACATCCACAACGCCATGGCCTACCAGGCACCGGCAACCTCAGGCGTGCAGTTCCACGATTTGATGACCGCCTTCTTGACAGGCGCGGGCGGCATTGACTCGATAATAAATGGAACTGGTGCTGCTGTGAACTCCAGCTATACTAAGTCGGACATGGTCAGCTATTCGTAGCAATTTGTGGCGAGCCTGACTTAACGCTTGACGAGGCTTCGGGCCGGTTAGTGGCCCCGCCTTATCGTCCCCCCGGCGCCGGTTCCCCCCGGCGCCGGCCCCCCGCCCCCCGGCGCCGATCCCCCCCGGCGCCGGCCGGGGTCGGTCTTAGCCCGGCCGGACGCCACGTCGGTCAGCGCGCGGTCATGCCAACTAGGCGACGAATCGACCGCTGCCAGGTGCGCTCGGAGCGGCAGGCGGGAACAGCGCCCAGAGCACCAAGGACGTCCTCGAGGTAGAAGCGCAGGTAATGAACCAGGGTGATCGCAGCTAGTTGACATTGCCGGTTAGCAGGGGTACGGTTGCTGTTACAGTTCGTTACACATCGTTACAAGCTGCGCGCCCCGTCCGCCCATTAAGGTGTCCGGTTCAGCGACAACGTCCGAGACATGGTCTGTAACTCTCGTTTCAGAGACCATGCGACTCAGTAGGAGGGGATACACCGGTAATGAAGACGACTACCGTCGCGGCCCGACAGCGGGGCCTCAAGCGGCGCCTGATGACGACGGCCCTATTGGCATCGACGTCATTGGGCGTTGGGATGATCGGCATAGCCGGCGCCCATGCCACCACAACAGGGACGCCCTTCGGTGGCACACCTGCCGCAGTGCCGGGGACCGTCGAGGCGGCCAACTACGACACCGGCGGCCAGGGTGTCGGCTACAACGTCACGACGGTTTACGGGACGGCGAACAACTACCGCACCGACGGCGTGGACCTGGAGGTCACCTCTGACACCCAGGGCACCACCGGCACAGGGGCCGGCTATGACATCGGTTGGCCGATAGCAGGCCAGTGGTTCCACTACACGGTGGATGTCGCCACTGCGGGCACCTACAGCGTCAGCCTCAGGCTTGCCGCTCCCTCGGCGGTCACCGACGGCCTGCACATAGCGGACAGCTCGGGCAACAATTTGTCGGGCAACATAGACGTCCCCGCCACCGGGGCTTGGCAGGCCTGGACGACGGTGACCACCAGTGTCGCCCTTTCGGCGGGCACCCAGACCCTGACCGTCGCCGAGGACAATTCGGGGTGGAACATCCACTACATGTCGTTTGCCTGGACCTCTTCGACGACCACGACTGCTGGGAACACCACCACGACTGCGTGGAACACCACCACGACCGCTGGGAACACCACCACGACCGCCGGGACCGGGAACTCCGCGGGCTGCTCCGCTAATGCCACCGGCACAGAGCTCTCCCAGACAGGTTGGACCGCTTCTAGCAATGCCCCCGCAACTTACCCAAGCGACGCGCCGGCCAACGCCATCGACGGGAACCTGGCAACCAGGTTCTCCAGCGATGAGATGCAGGCGAGCGGCACCTACCTGGAGGTGAACCTGGGTTCTCCTCGGACCTTTGACACCTTGGACCTGGAGGTCCCCAACTCCCCGACCGATTACGCCCGCGGCTACGAGGTGAACATATCTTCCACCGGGGCCGCAGGTAGCTGGACCACGGTGGCTACTTGCACCGGCTCGAGCCCGTCGGAGATCGTCTACTTCGGCACCCAGACCGCCCAGTACGTCCAGGTGGAGTTGACCACTTCCTTGGGCTATGAATGGTGGTCGGTGGACGAGCTCGACTTGTGGGACGGGGGCTCGCCGGGCACTACCACGACCGCGGTGACCACGACGACCCCCGTGGCCCCCGCCAATTGTTCCGCCACCGCCACTGGCACGGAGCTCTCGCAGTCTCGGTGGACCGCTTCAAGTAATGCCCCGGCGACTAATTCAAGCGACGCACCGGCCAATGCCATCGACGGGAAGCTCCACACTGCGTTTTCGAGCGAGGAAGCGCAGGAGAGCGGCATCTACCTGCAGGTGGACCTCGGTTCACCGCAGACCTTCGACACCTTGGAACTGCGGCTGCGCAAGTCCTCCTCAGAGTATGCACGCGGTTACCAGGTGAACATCTCTTCGACGGGAGCCCCAGGCAGCTGGAGCACGGTGGCGACTTGCACGGGCTCAGGCTCGCCCGAGATCGTCAACTTCGGCCTCCAGACCGCCCAGTACGTCCAGGTGCAGCTGACCACCCCTTACGGCTCTGCCTGGTCGGTGGACGAGCTCGACTTGTGGAACAGCGCCCTGTCGCGCAAGACGTCTGTGAGCAACCCGTTCGGGCCCAACGTTTACCTGTTCACACCTGCTATGTCGGCCAAGTCCATACAGACCACGCTCGACAACGTGTTCAAGACCCAAGAGACCAACCAGTTCGGCACCCAGCGGTACGCGCTGCTCTTCGCCCCCGGGACTTACCCTGTCACCGCCAATATCGGTTATTACACGTCGATCATGGGGCTGGGGATGACCCCTGACGCAGTCAACATCACGGGCAACCTGAGCGTTGACGCCCAGTGGAACGGCGGCAATGCCACCGAGAACTTCTGGCGCTCGGCTTCCAACCTCGAGGTCACACCGTCTGATGGTGCGGCCACCTGGGCCGTGGCGCAGGCGGGCCCCTTCAGGCGCATGGACGTCCAAGGCAACCTGAACCTGTTCCCGACGGCCGTACCTGGGAGTTATTCTTCCGGATGGGCCAGCGGTGGCTACATCGCCGACAGCCGGGTTACCGGCCAGGTGAGCCTGGGGGGCCAGCAGCAGTGGATCTCGCGCAACAGCCAGTTCGGCAGTTGGACCGGAAGCCACTACAACTACGTGTTTTCCGGGGTGAATGGGGCCCCGGCCCAGAGCTTCCCGACCCCGAGCGACACCACGCTGGCGACCAGCCCGGTGACCAGGGAGGAGCCGTTCTTGTACCTCGACAGAGCGAACAACTATCGCGTGTTCGTGCCCTCAGTGCAGTCCAACAGCACTGGCACGACGTGGGCAAACGGCAACACGCCTGGGACTTCTCTGCCGCTGAGTAAGTTCTTTATCGTCCAGCCATCCACCGCGACGGCGGACATCCAAAATGCCCTCAACAGCAGGCAGGACCTGCTGTTCACGCCTGGCATCTACAACATCACCCAGACCCTGCACGTCAACAACCCCGACACGGTCATCATGGGCATGGGGATGCCTACGCTGATCCCGCAAGGTGGCATAAACACCATGCAGGTGGCTGACGTACCGGGCGTAGAGATCTCCGGGTTACTCTTTGATGCCGGCCCCCAAAATTCGGCTGCGCTGCTGACGTTGGGCACGCAGGGTTCGACCTCGAACTTCTCATCGGACCCCGACACCATCCAGGACGTCTTCTTCCGCATCGGTGGTGACCAGGCCGGTTCGGCGACGACCAGCTTCATCGACAATGCGAACTACTCCATCATCGACGACATCTGGGCCTGGCGTGCAGACCACGGCACCGGCGTCGGCTGGACGGTGAACCCTGCTGACACCGGGCTCATTGTCAACGGCAACAACGTCACCGCTTACGGGCTCTTCGTAGAGCACTACGAAAAGACTGAGATCGTCTGGAACGGCGAAAACGGGACCGACATCTTCTTGCAGAACGAGAACCCTTACGACCCGCCCAGCCAGGCGGCCTGGATGGCGAGCCCGACCCAGGACGGCTACCCGGCGCTGTGGGTCAACCCCGCCGTGACCAGTTTCCAGGCATACGGATTGGGAAGTTACTGCTTCTTCAACCAGGGTGTCCCCATCCACAACGCCATGGCCTACCAGGCACCGGTAACGCCTGGCGTGCAGTTCCACGACATAATGACCGCCTATTTGACGGGAGCGGGTGGCATCGACTCCGTAATAAATGGGACCGGTGCACCCGTTGATGCAGCCCACCAGGTAACGGACATAGTCAGTTATCCGTAGCGGTTCGCGGCGAGCCTCAGATAGTGTTCGCCCGTCAACCAGCCGTGCAACACTTCGGACAGTGCGAGCCGACTGAACCGGAAATACACAAATGCCCCCGCGCTAAGCGGGGGCATTTGTATTATGTCATCCCAGAGCCGCTTAGCCTCAGGGGAAGCTGATGTAATGCAGGCTCACGTAGGGGGCAGGCTGGCCTGAGGCGAACTCGATGTAGACATTGTGGGTGCCGGTCGTCGTGGGCATGTTCATGGGGACCGTCTCCCAAGTCTCCCACCCTCCCGTGTTGGCGATGTCGAACGTGGCGATCGGTGCATTGGAAGGGTTGTCGAGGACTACGTTCACGGCGCCGCTAACGCCTGCGCTGGCGCCTGAGGCCACCCGAGCTTCAAATTGCGTGGCGCCAGAGCCGAAGTTCACGCTTGGGTACTCGAGGTAAGCGCCATTGGACAGCTGCGACACCTCGTTGGAGTCGACCCCCGTGGGTGAAGGGTCCGACGTAGTCGCGAGGGTGATCGAGCCTTGGGACGAGCTGTAGCAGTCTGCCGAGATGTCGGCGCCGGCGGTGGACAGGCCGCCACATAGGGCCCCGCCGGTACTAGACGACGACGTGGTGGTAGTTGTTGTTGTTGTTGTGGATGTCGTCGTTGTCGTGGCGGAAGTGCTTGCGAAGTCCAAGTAGTGGATGTTCCAGCCTGGGTTGTCCTGGTAAACGGTGAGGGTCTGTACGCCTGCAGGCAGGGTGACGTCGGCGGTGACGGTCGTCCAGGCCTGCCAGCCGCCCGTGGGTGGAGCGTTCACGCTCCCCGACAGGTTGGTGCCCGCACTGTTGGCTATGTGCAGCGCATCTGTTACACCATTTGGTGACGCCAGGCGCAAGCTCACCTGGTAGGTGCCCGCTGTGGCGACATTGACCGTGTAGTTGAACCACTGGCCTGCTGAGGTCCAACCGAGGTCGTAGCCGGCCCCTGTCCCGGTGGTGTCTTGGGTATCTGAGGTTGCCTCCAGGTCCACGCCGTCGGAGCGGTAGCTGTTGGCGGTGCCGTTGGTCGAGCTCACGCTATAGCCGACGCCTTGGCCTCCGAGGTCGTAGTTGGCCGCCTGGACCGTGCCGGGCACCGCCGCCGCCGTGCCACCGAAGGGCTGGCCGGCGCTTGTGGCATAAACGGCGACCCAGTTGACTAGCATCGAGTAACCGCCGGCCGTAGAGGCGTTGGGCGTGGTGCACCCGCAGACACCATTGGGGTAACTGCCGCCCATGGCGAGGTCGAACAGGACGAAAAAGCCGTTGTCGATGGCGGCCTGCCAGTCGGTGGTACCGACCTGCGATTCGTTGATCGTCTCGACGACCTGGCCATCTACAAGGAACTGCACGTACTCTGCCGAGGTGTTGGTGCGGTTGACCAGGACAGCGTAGGTGTTGAAGCCCTCCTGGCAGCCCACCGTCGGGCAAGGCGCAAGCGAGTCCCCGATGCCTGTCGTCTCATTGCAGGGGCCACCAGGGTCGGTCCCGCAGTGCATGTGCTGTGCCGACTCGTCGAGGGAGTTGACGTCTTCCATCGGGTCGAGCTCGCCCGACAGCGGCCACGACACGCCGTTGCGGTAATTGCCACCCAGGCTCCAAAACGCCGGCCAGTAGCCCATACCTTCTCCTGCTGGAGGGCTGGGCTGTTTTACCGACGCCTCCATTTCGAACTCGCCCCCTGCGGGGTCCATGAAGGTGCCGGTACTGGCCAGCCGGCACGACGTCCACCCAGAGGAGTAGCTGCCCTGCATAGTGAGGGCAAGGTCGCCGTTGCCGTCCAGGCTGCAGTTGGACGTCGAATTGGTCATGGTCTCGATCTCACCGGTGCCAAAGTTCGAGCCAGGGCCAGTTTCGTAGGTCCAATTGTTCAAGTTGGGGGTGCTGCCTGCAGGGCCGGTGAAGTCGTCGCTAAAAAGTGTTGTCCAACCCGATGGCGCCGCCGGCGGCGTCCCTGCATCGGCTACTGCGGACCACAGCACGTTGGCACCCACGCTGGCGGCCACCACCGAAGCCAGGCTGCCGGCGACTAGGCCGAGTGTCCCGACGACGGAGGCGGCGCGTCTAGGTGCTCGTGCTCGGCGCTGCGTGGCGGGCCGGTGGCCTCGCCCGAGCAGGTCGGACCGTCCAGTCCGAGAGAAGCTAAATAGTGGTCTCATCCTTCCCCCTCAATAGCGGGACACCGGGGGCTCCTTGCCGGCCGGCCTGAGTGTCAAGGTAAGGCGCCCTAACATGCCTGGTCAAGGAGTTCGTTTTGGCAACGGTTAAAGTGGGAAAACAAAGTAAGTTGAAGGCTTAAACTGTGGCTTGTGCCCAGCGTCGGCGGCGGGGCCGGTCAGCGCCTAACGTTCATGCCCATGTGCTCATGGCTGGCGGCCACCCGGGCCATCGCCCGCTAGGGCCGAACGAGAGCCGAACCGGTGTCGCCCTACGTTGCCCTGATCGCCTTCCCCGTCGTCTTTCTGGGTGAGCTGCCGGACAAGACGATGTTCGCGAGCTTGCTCATGGCCACGCGGGTGCGACCGTGGCATGTATGGCTGGGGGCGGCGGCGGCGTTCGTGGTCCACGTTGCCATAGCCGTGAGCGTCGGGGCGGCGTTGCTCGCCCTGCTGCCCCGGCGTGCCGTTGACATCCTGGTTGCCCTGGGCTTTGCAGCCGGCGCCGTGTACGCATTTGCCTCCGCTCGGTCCGCTCACGAAGAGAGCGTCAAGCGGGCCCCGTCGGCCCGCAATGCGGTCCTCGGCGCGTTCGTGGTCATCTTTGCCGCAGAGTGGGGGGACCTGACCCAGATCTTGATCGCCAACCTCGCCGCCAAGTACGGCCATCCGTGGTCCGTAGCCGTGGGCTCGTTGGCAGCTCTTTGGTCCGTGGCCGCCATAGCCGTTACCGGAGGAGCCACCCTCCTGCGGTTCGTGAGCATCCGTCGTGCCCGCCAGCTCACCGCGGTCGTGCTCCTGGCATTGTCCGCTTACGCTGCATGGACGGCGGCCCGGTGAAAGGGCCCACGCGGCCGGCGCTCACGAAGAGCGCGGCTCGGGCGATCGGGAGTGCGCAGAAGTGTTGCTGACCGGCTACGGGGTCGCCGTCCTTACGTTCATGATGGTCATGTACGCCCTGGAGCGGCGCCATGACCGCTATATCGCCGGGTTTGCCCTGGGCTGCGCTCTGTCTGCGAGCTACGGCTACCTCTCGGGCGCTTGGCCGTTCGGCGCCGTCGAGACCGTATGGGCCTTTATTGCCCTGCGCCGCTTCCGGCGGGCGCGCGTCGCCGGTGTGACCCCCGGGGCCGCGCAAATGGACAATTCGCCGCCATCGGGTGAGCCGGGGTAGGGGTCAAGCGTGATGTTGGCCGGCACTGGCTATTCGGGCTCCCCTTTTTCGGCCAAGTTAGGCATTAAGGCCGGTATGCGGATTGGGCCGCCCTGAAACTCGTCCTGCGGAAAGAACTGCGGCCCAAGCCCTAGCCGTTCTCTGCCGTGCTGGTGCCACCGTCCCTCCATTTGCGCAGGAAGCGGCTCAGGTTGGGTTCGACCGTGCCTGCCGGCGCACTGAGTATGTCTGCCAGCAACCACCAGCGGGCGCCGGCATGCTCACTGGGCTCGCATTTCAAGGCCCACCCCGCTGGAAGCTCCACCGTGTACCACAGGCTCACGTCAATATGGGAGCTTTTGGGGTTTTTGACGGTGCGAACCGTGAGGAAACAGGGCCCCGCCACGGTCCTCGGCGCTACCCCGAGTTCCTCGGCACACTCGCGCTCCACCGTGCGCGAGGGGTGCTCGTTCACTTCGACGTGGCCCCCGGGGGGCAGCCACGCCCGGGCGTCAAGGTGGTCGACCAGGAGCGCTCGATCGGTCGACGCGCATACGGGCAGGAAGTAGGCGACCAAGTGAGGAGAGGGTAAGCCGGGTTTTTGCCGCCGGTAGACGTCGGAGGTGGCGTCCAACCATCGCTTGGCGAACGCCAGATCGGAAGCCTCGTGATCATCGAAGGCGTTGATACCGGCGAGCAACGGGGCGATGACATCGCGAGCCGCGCTCATGGGCTCAAAGTAGCTGCAGGCCCCGTCCTGGGCAATGTGCCTTCCAATTGCCGGAGTGGCTGCAAGCGGTTGCAGAGGGAATACTGGTGAGGGTGCCAGCGAGAAGCAAGGACTCACAACTACACGCCGGCAGGGAGGCAGCAAGGCGCCATGCAGACTGCTAAGGCTGGGAAGAAGTCTGTGGGTATCGGCGTCCTGGGGTGCGGGACGATCGGCCCGTTGCACGCCGCCGCGGCTGAGGGCCTTGGCGGCGCGCACTTGGTGGCAGTGGCTGACATGGTGCCCGAGCGAGCGGCCAAGCTTGCTGCTCACCATGGAGTACGGGCCTGCGCCGGTATCCAAGAGCTGCTGGCGCTGCCCGGCGTCGACCTGGTGTGCGTGTGTACACCCAGCGGTACCCACGCGGAGCTCGGCGTGCAAGTGGCCGAGGCGGGGCGGCATGTGGTCGTAGAGAAACCGATCGATACGAACCTCGACGCGGCCGGGCGGCTGGCACGTTCGTGTGCCGGCGCCGGCGTCGAGTTGTCCGTGATTTTCCAGCACCGTTTCGATGCCGGCGTCTCGCGGTTGAGGGACGCTTTGGCCAAAGGGGAGATCGGCCCCGTCGCCATGGTGGAGGGCCGGGCTTGGTGGTACCGCCCGCAGAGCTACTACGACGCTGATGCCTGGCGGGGCACCTATGCCATGGACGGTGGAGCACTGATGAACCAGGGCGTCCACCTGGTCGACCTCATGCTGCACCTTTTTGGGCCGGCACGGGAAGTGGGCGCTCGGGTGACCACCGCAGCTCATGCGATGGAAGCCGAGGACAGCGCGGTAGTGCACATGCAGATGGCCTCGGGTGCACTCGGCGTCCTCAGCGTCAGCACGGCCACGTTCCCCGGGGTCGCCGAGACCCTCACCGTGAGCGGCCCGCGCGCGGGCGTGAGCCTGCAGGCGGGTCAAGTCAGCAGCTGGAAGGTGGCTGGGGGCGACCGCACAGAGGCCCGGGGGGAGGCCGCCTTTTCGGCTGCCCTCGGGTCGAAGAACTTGGCTGTTGACGCCCACCGGTCCCAGCTCCAAGATGTAGTGGATGCGGTGCGCTCGGGCGGCCGCCCCGCTGTTGGGGCTAAAGACGGCTGGGACGCCCTGGCACTGGTCCTTGCCGCTTACGGTTCGGCGCGTACGGGCCGGGTCGCCGTTCCTGCCCCCTTCCCGTCCGGGTTCGGCTCGTAGGCGGCCAACCAGGTAGCCAGCGAAGCCGGCAGCCCCGAGGGTACCGGGCCGGCGGCGTCGGGGACCGGCCTTCCGGGCACCATCGTGAGCGGGACGTGCCCTGCCCATATATGCCCGAGCGCCAGGTCATCTGGTTCGTCGCCTGGACCTCCGTCGCGCACCTTGGCCGACGCCTCTTCGATATCGAGGCGGGTTACCCGGGTGGCGCGCAGTTCAGCTGCACTAGGTCGGCGCGCTTCGCCCCATCGCCCCGGCAGCATATGGTCGACTATCAGCGACAACGCGATGAGCTTTTCGGTCTCGTCCTCGACCGCTCGAGGAGTGCCGGTGTTTTCGCCGGCCGGCGTCCCTGTGCTGGGCGTAGGGCTCATTGGCCAAGGCTCGCAGTGCTTCCGGCATGCTGCAAGTGATTAACTGGCAAGTGATTGACTGGTCGGCGTTATCTGCTTGGACCATGGGGGCGGCCGCTGTGCCGATCATCGGAAGATGGGCCCAGCGCTCTGCCTCACTCCCAGCTGCCCGCGCCCAACACCCGCTCGCTCGACGCCATCCAGGAGGCAGAATGCCACCATGGAACTTCGAGTCATGGTCGAGCCCCAGCAGGGGGCTACTTATGAGCAACAGCTGAGGGTCGCCCTCCACGCCGAGGCCTTGGGCTTCGGCGCATTTTTCCGCTCTGACCATTTCAAAAGGATCGGCCCGGGCGACCCCGGTCCCGGCCCGACAGATTCCTGGGTGACCTTGGGGGCGTTGGCTCGCGAGACGTCGACCATCAGGTTGGGGACGATGCTGTCGTCGGCTACCTTCCGCCTGCCGGGGGTACTGGCGGTGCAGGTTGCCCAAGTAGACCAGATGAGCGCAGGCCGCGTGGAGCTCGGCTTGGGCTCGGGATGGTTCGAAGATGAGCACACCGCTTACGGGATCCCCTTCCCCGACGTGAGCGAGCGCGCTGGGCGCTGGGAGGAGCAATTGGCGGTTCTTTCGGGCGTGCTCAGTTGTCCACCCGGAGGCCAGTTCAGCTACTCCGGCCGTTACTACCAGCTCGAAGGGTGCCCGGGCCTGCCAAGGGCGGTGCAGCAACCCCGCCCCCCGATGGTGATCGGCGGCATGGGCCAGCGCAGGACACCCCGCCTGGCGGCGACCTATGCCGATGAGTTCAACATTCCCTTCAACACGGTCGAGAACGCTTCCGCACAGTACGAGCGGGTACGCGAAGCCTGCCGCAGCCGGGGACGCGACGAGAGCTCGATGATCTTCTCGGTGGCGCTAACCCTGGCCGTCGGGCGCTCAGATGCCGAGGCTCGGGACAAGGCCGCGTCCATTGGCGAGGACATAGACGCCCTGCGCTCCGGCGGTGGCCTGGTCGGCACGCCATCCGAGGTGCTGGACCGGATCCATGCCTTCAAGGAGGTCGGGGCTTCACGCGTGTACGTGCAGCTGAAGGACTTCGACGATCTGGCTTCGATGGACCTCATAGCCGAACAGGTGCTGCCCACTGTATAGGAGCGGGTATATAACACGGCGGCATCCGTAGCAGCGTTAGGCCAGGTCGAGCTGGGGGTGCGAACACCCCCGTCGCCGACCCGCCGCCTGCTCGTTTAGTTACTACCCGCGTGCGCCAGTACCTAACCGCATCAGGCGCGGGGTAAGCGCAATGGCGCGACACTTCCTACCCGTGCGCGCCGTCTTACCTGCGCCGTCTTACCTGCGCCGTCTTACCTCCACAGTCCTTACTGCGCCGTCGGAGGAGCGTGCGCTCCCGGGGCCCGCCACGGGTATGACGCGCCCGCCCGACAGCTGGAGCCATTTTGCTTCCCGGGAAAACGCTAGGAGAGGGCAGGTAGAGTTTGACGCGGCACCGGGTCGGGAATACCGCTGCCGTGTCACTACCAGACCGGGCAGAACTGTGGGTGCGGCCGTAGGGCCCCTTGCCGGCTCTCCCAGTACGCGCCGGCGCAAGGAGGCGTTGCCTCGAGCCCGGCGTGCCGTTTCTTGGGTCGCCTGGTGGACCTTGCTTATGGCATTGTGGGTGTGGCTCGACGACTCACTGGTCCTGGCCGAGCTGCTTGCGGGCGCCGGGGCAGCCGCCATCGCGGCGACGTTGGCGGAGCTGGTGCAGTACCAGTCGGGGATCTCTTTCCGGCCCCACGGGGAATGGGTCGCGCCGGCGATCAAGTTGCCGGCCAGGCTGGTAAAGGACTACATGGTCGTCCTTTCGGTGTTATGGCGCCGCATTGTTCGCGGCGAGCAGCCGAGTAGCCGCTTTTTGTCGGTCCCTACCCGGTACGGCGACGACTCTCCTGAAGGCATGACGCGCCGCCTGCTGATAACTGGAGGAGCTTCCTTTACACCGAACACCTTTGTACTAGGCATCGACCGGCAGGGGATGGTTGTGCACCAATTAGCAGGGCGCCGAGAGCAGCAAAAGCGATGAACCCCTGGCTTTTATCGGCGGCCGCCATGTTGGTATGTGCTGCGCCGGTCGCTGCCGTCCTTGTGCGTGGGCACTTGATGTCTGCGCTGATCGCCTACGAGATGGTCAGCTCCGTCGCCGTAATGGAGCTCGTCCTGGTGGGTGAGGGCTTTGACCGAAGCGGAGAGTTCGAACTGCCCGTCCTTCTGGCTC
>DASSZK010000001.1:0-4255 GCA_035702845.1 Acidimicrobiales bacterium | reverse complement strand
TGCCCTGCGTTCCGTGCTGGAGCGAGGTCTGCGTGAGCACGGCTACGTCGTGGATGCGGTGCCTGATGGGGAGCAGGCCATAGGGTTCCTGCGCACCTACGAGTACGAAGTCGCCGTACTGGACTGGCGCATGCCGAAGATGTCAGGCCTCGACGTGGTCAAAGCCATGCGGGCGAGGCGCAGTACAGTGCCGGTGCTGATGTTGACGGCCAGGGACACGGCTGCAGACCGTGTGCTGGGCCTGGACGAAGGGGCTGACGACTACCTGGTCAAGCCCTTCGATTTTGGCGAGCTGCTGGCGCGCCTGAGGGCACTGCAGCGCCGGCCGGCGGCCTTGCAACCGTCTCCCCTGACGGTCGGCGATGTGGTGTACGAGCCAGTGACGCGCGCCGTTGTCGTCGGAGGTGGCGACATCGTGCTCACTGCCACCGAGCTCAGTATTTTGGAGCTGCTCATGCGGCGCAGCCCCGGAGTCGTCCAGCGCCGGTCCATCGCTCTGCACGTCTGGGATGAGGAAGCTGACGCAGTGGGCTCGAACACCATCGACGTCCACCTAGCGCGGCTGCGGGCCAAGCTCGCCAACGCGCACGTGCGTATCGAGACGCTGCGCGGCGTCGGCTACCGCCTGGTGCCGCAATGAAACCCAGCGGCCAATGAAACCCCAGCTGCCAATTGAAAACTTCGGGGGCCAATGAAACTTCGGGGGCCAATGAAGCACAAGACCGCCACCGCCACCTGGCAACAGGTGGCTCCCAAGCCTGATCTCGTCGGAAGTGACAGATGAGACAGATTTCGGAACGGCCAGCGTGAGCCGGCTGGTGCACGCCACGCGAGTGGCGGCCGTAGTGGCAGCAGTGGCAGCTCTTTTTTACTCGGGAGCGGCCATCGCCTTTGACTTCGTGGACGCCAACCGCCTCGTCGCTCAGGTGGATGCAAACCTGCGCGAGCACTTGTCCAGCGCGCCCGACGTGCCTCACTTGGCGCGCAACAACACCAAGGACGACCCCGACGTGGACCAGGTGCCGCTGCTGGTGTGGACGGTGGCTCCGAGCGGGGAGGCGCGCCCCGTAAGTGACGACACGCCTCCGCTCGTTGTCCGCGCCGGCACCACGTTCAGCACTCCTTCTGACATCAGTGTCGGCGCAGATACCTTCAGGGCACTGGGACGCCGCCATGGTGACGGGTGGCTGGTCGTGGGCCAGAGCCTGGCAGAGACCTACCGGGTGCAATCGGTGGTGGACGTGGCGGAGATCATCGCCGGCACGGTGGGTGTCATAGCTATGTTCTTTGTGGCGCTCGGCATAGGCATGATGGCTTCGGGGCCTGTGGAGCAGGCCCGTCGCCGCCAGCTCGATTTCACCGCGGACGCTTCGCACGAACTGCGGACCCCTTTGACCGTCATCGAGGCCGAGGTAGGGCTGGCCCTCACGACCGAGCGCGACGGCGCCGCTTACCGGGAGGCGTTGGGGCGGATCCGCACGGAGAGCAAGAGGCTGAGGCGCATCGTTGAGGATCTGCTTTACCTGGCGCGCAGCGACGCAACTCCGCCGCCGCCAGTCGAGGAGCCCGTCGACCTCAACGCTCTAGCCCAGTCGTGCGCGGACCGCTTCGCGCCTGTTGCCATTGCCGGTGGTATCGACCTGGCAGTGCTGACGGGCCCAGAGCCCTCCCTGGTCAATGCCCGAGCCGAACCTTTGGACAGGCTGTGCGGCGTACTCGTCGACAACGCTTGCCGCTACACGGGCCGGGGCGGGACGGTGAGGCTCGTGGTGGCATCAAGGCCGGGAAGCGTGACCCTGAGCGTCCAGGACTCCGGCCCCGGGCTCCCCGACGACGGGAGCGTGTTCGACAGGTTCCGGCGAGGCACTTCTCAAGGTGAGGGCGCAGGGCTCGGCCTGGCCATAGCGGACGCCGTCGTCAAGATGACGGGGGGGCGCTGGAGAGTCGGGACGTCGCCCTACGGAGGGGCGCAGCTCGAGGTGACGTGGAGGCGCTACCACCCGGTAGGCGGGCGCAGCCGTTCGGTCCTCGCGGGAGGCCCACCCCTCGCTGGGACTTCGGGGCCCACCGCAGCCTCAGGGCTCACCGCAGCCTCAGGGCTCACCGCATCCTCTGGGCTCACCGCATCCTCTGGGCTTAGTGGTGCAGATGCACGTTCCCGAGCCACCAACTCGCCCGCCCCATGAAGGCGAGGCCTAGTGGCACCCCGGCGGCGACGCTCAGCGCTACAAGCCAGTGGCGAGCTCCGGCACCGGGTTGACGGGTCGAACGTACCCAGTCGCGCGGGGCGATACGGGCCGTCTCGGCGATATGGCCGAGTACGTGGACCGTCATGGCCCCGAACCAGATCACGAAGCTGGCTTTGTGCGCCAATAGCATCCTGGCCTGCCACGGGCTGGCAGGGCTCAGTACCACCAGACCGAGCCCTGTGGCCAAAAGGCCGATTGTCGACAGGGCGACGAGAGGCCCGAGCAGGCGCAGCACGGGCGGCGGCGGCCCTTTTTGACGGTACGGCGGCGACCCGAGGTAGTAACGGGCAAACCGGTAAGAGGTGCTCCCCAACTTGAGTAGCACCGGGGGCACTACCAACATGCCGAGGAATATGTGCCAGCTGAGGAGGCGACGAACGGACAGCAGTGTCGCACCCTCCGCCGCCAATATCACGAGCAGGACCACTGCTGTTGCGACGGTGAGGCGGGAATTGCGCTCCGGCCCCGGCGCTAGGTCTGTGGCCCCGGGGCCCGTTGCGGCGCCAGCTTGCGATTGGGCACCGGCTTGAGAGGGGGGGAAGATGAGTTCGCGCCAGCCGGTCGTCATGGCCGCAAGACTACGTGTGCGCCCCTTTCGGAGCCATTAAGCCGGCTGGGCCGCGCCGCCTGGTCCCCGCTGTTGGCCCAGCTGGGCGGCCCCACGGCGCTGCCCGGTGAGGTCTATCGTCGCCTGGCGCTCCAGCTCGGCATTGAGCTCCGCTCCGACCAGCAGGGCGAGGCCGCTCACGTAGAACCAGAGCAGGAACACGGCGACGCCTGCGAGCGCACCATAGGTCTTGCCGTAACTGCCCAGAGAGCTCACGTAAAAGGAAAGCGCCAGTGAGGCGACCAGCCAAATGGCTGTGCCGATAATGCCGCCCGGGGTGAACCACTTCCATTGCGGCTGCTTGCGGTCAGGGGCGATGCGGTAGATGAGCGAGAAGAGAATGCTCATGACTGCGAACCCGGCTACCCATCGTACGAGGGTCCATATGGCGTCGAAGACGGGCCCATTGATGCCGAGGCCGTTGCTTATACCGGTGCCCACCGGTTGGCCGAACACTATGAGCGCAGATGCCAGACCGCCGAGCAGGAGCACCACCACCAAAAGCTCCATGGCTACCAAGCGCTTCGCTATGAACTTGCGGTTCTGGCCGAGTTCGTAGGCCACGTCGAGGCCTGTCTCGACGGTAGCCATACCGCCTGACGCGCTCCATGCGGCCACTAAGACGGCGATTATCGTTACGGCCAGCGCTCCGCCTGTGCGGTGCTGAGCGGCTTTGACGGCTGTAGTGAGCACCCCTGAGGCCCCGGGGGGCAGTGCTTTGCCAATGCCTTTCACCAGCGACGTTACGGTCCTCGAACCCATGTTTATGAGCGCGCTGAAACCGATCAGGGCTATGAGCGTGGGGAACACAGACATGAACGCGTTGTAGGCGAGACTGCCGGCGACCATGGTGACGTTGTCTTTTTTGACCTCCGCCAGGGTTCGCTTAGCCGTGGCCCTCCATCCCGAGGCGGTGATCCGCGCAGGCGAGCCGGGCAGCGGTGGCCCGGGCCGCGCGGCGGCTTCGCCCTGGGTAGCGGCTTCAGGCGAGGCCAGGTGCTGAGCCGTCTGGGCGCGGCCAGTGCCTTTGGCCTGATCTGCGCTTCTGCCCGGCCGGGTATTTGCGCGGCTATTAATGCCAAGGACCATCCCGGGGTCATTCCCGCCGGCGCGCTCGACCATGCGCGACGCCGCCGTGGTGCGGCGCGGGATGTGTGGCGCGGGATGTGTGGCGCTCAGCCGGCGACTGGCGCCCCAGGGAGGAGGATCTCGTAGAAGTCCCTGGCCTCGTCCACCGGAGGCAGATAGCGGTCAGCGCTTCTTTGCATCTCGGGGTAGAGCTTGGTCCCGGTGACCTGCGAGCCGGTGTGCTGGTAGAAGTTGAAAGTCACCCATTCGGGGTTTATGTCGAGGGTCATTGCCTCGACGGCGCCTGCCCGCTGGAGCGACTCGGCCAGGG
>DASSZK010000426.1:0-7321 GCA_035702845.1 Acidimicrobiales bacterium | reverse complement strand
GAACCTTTCGGGGGACATAAATGTGCCCGCCACGGGCGGCTGGCAGGCGTGGACGACGGTGACGGCGAGCGTCACCCTGGCGGCGGGAGCTCAGACGCTCACCGTCGACCAGGACAACGCCGGCTGGAACGTGCACTTCATCAGCTTCGCGACCTCGGGGATCAACACCTCCGCCTGGTACGAGGTGGTCAACCAGAACTCGGGCCTGTGCGCCGGCACTGCCGGCGGGGCGACTGCTAATGGGACGGCGGTAGAGCAAGAGCCTTGCACGGCAGCCACCTCTCAGCTTTGGCAGTTCGTGCCGGTGGCTGCTGGTGAGTACGAGGTGCTCAACGAAGCCGGGCAGGCCGGAGCCCAGGCCTGGAACATCACCGGAGGGGTGGGAGCAACGTCGAGCGGCGTCCTACTGCAGATTTGGCCTTATGGGGGCACATCAAACACCAACGAACTGTTTGCCGCCGAGCCTGCCGGCACCGGTTATTACAATTTCGTCGCCGATAACTCGGGGCTGTGCGTGGACACCCCCGGCGCTTCGACCGCGGCGGGCGTCCAGCTCCAGCAGTACACCTGCAACGCCACCGCTGCCCAGGCGTTTTCTCTGGTGCAGAAAGGCTGATCCCTCAACCTGGCCCGGGCGCTTCCTTCTCCGGCGGGCGCTCGGGCTGGGCCCCTGGTCCCCGCGCCCGTTACGGCTTTAGTCCCGCATCTCACGTCAGCACAGTGGCAGGCGTACTGCTCGGGTCAGCCGGTCTGGACGTACCCATCGGGGGTCAGCGCATTATCCCGGGATGGCCCAGCGAGCTGAGCAGGTGACGGCGGGCCGGGTTGTTGTGCCAGCGCGTCCTTCTCGACTTCGGATTGGGCGCACCTACCTCCCCTCACTCGAGGTGGCGACAGCGCGCTGGGCCCTTCCCCTCGCCGAGTCGCGCCAAGCCGTGTGCCGGGACGGTTTGGGTCTGGTGGAAATGGGTGGCCTGGTGGCGGGGGACACCTCCTCGGCGGCCGTCTTTGTCATCGACCCATTGAGTGGCGCCGTAAGAGCCACAGGCTCCCTGACCGAGGCCGTCCACGACGCGGCGGCAGCCTGCCTTGGTGACGAAGCGATCGTCTTCGGTGGCGGTTCGTTCAACACGGTAGGGGCCGTGCAGGCATGGAGCGGTAGCGGCAAGGCGCGAGTCGTTGGCGCTTTGCCGGTACCTCGCTCTGACCTGACGGCCGTGGCCGTGGCCGTGGGCCGCACGGCCTACGTCGTCGGGGGCTTCGACGGGGCGGCGATGCAGCCAACCGTCCTGGCCACCACTGATGGAGCTCATTTCAAGTTGGCCGGCCGATTGAAAGTGGGTGTCAGGTACCCTGCCGTCGCTGCCAGAGGCGGCTACATCTGGGTGGCCGGGGGCCAAGCGGGCACCTCTGAGGGGGTGGGGGACAGACCGACGTCGTCCAGCGTTTCCACCCGCGCACGGGCCAAACGGCCGTCGTAGCGCACCTGCCGGAGGCCGTGGGCCATGCCAGTGCCGCCTTCGTTGGTGGTGTCCTGTGGGTAGCCGGCGGCGTGACCGGGACGACAACAACCGCTCGGGTGTGGGCCGTCGACCCCTCGACTGGCAAGGTCCGTCTGGCGGCGTCGCTGCCGGCCCCGCGCTCCAACGCCGGGACCGTGGTCGTCAACGGCACGGCATACCTGCTCGGAGGGGAGGGCCCAGCGGGCCCGGTCGCTCCGCTTGGCTCAGTCGTCGAACTGCGGGTTGGTAGGCGAGCGCCGGCCCCGCTTTAGCGGGCCCAGCTGACGCCAGTTGGTAGCTCAGTGGTAGTGTGGAACGGCTGGGCCCGGCTGCACAAGCGCCCGGGGAGAAGGCTCGAATGTCGCTCCTGAAACTTGGTGACCTGGCCCCGAGCCAGGGGAGACGTTGTCATTTCCATCACCCGAGAGCTGCGACACTCCGGTCGAGCCGATAGCAAGCCTCCCTTTGTCTCTTTGAAGATCGCTATGCTTGCGCCCCCTTGGTTGCCCGTCCCACCTTCGGGGTACGGCGGGGTCGAGTCGGTCATCTCGCTCATTACCGGGGAGTTGGTGGAACGGGGCCACGATGTGACTTTGTTTGCTGCGCCCGGATCGCTATCGGCGGCCGCTGTGTGCCATGTCCTTCCTGAAGCGCACCCAGACGAGATCGAGCGTGCCCTGTACGAGGCCGACCACGTCGCCCGGGTTTTCGCTTTCCTCGACCAAGCGGCGGACAGGGGGCTTGCGTTCGACATCGTCCACGACCATTGCGGCTTCACCGGCGTGGCTATGGCCGACCGTATCGACGTGCCCATGGTGCATACGCTCCACGGTCCCTTTACCCCCGGTACTGGCCAGTTTTATCAGGAGCACGGCCATAAAGCGCTTCTCGTGGCTATAAGCGAGGCGCAGAGATCATCTGCCCCCGAGGGCGTGGCGGTGGCAAGCGTTGTCCCGAACCCTGTCGACCTCGACGACTGGCCGTTCGAGCCCTACAAACAGGACTACCTGGTTTGGCTCGGCCGCATGCACGAGACGAAGGGGCCCCATCGGGCGATCCAGGCGGCCCGTGAAGCTGGTTGCCCGCTGGTACTGGCGGGACCGGTGCAGCCCGGCCAGGAGGCCTTTTTCAGGGAGTCGGTTGCACCGCACATTGATGGCAAAGCAGTACGCTATGTAGGAGAAATCGGCGGCAAGGTGAAGGCGGATTTGCTTGCGGGAGCGAGAGCACTTCTCATGCCGATCCGCTGGAACGAGCCGTTCGGGATGGTCATGGTAGAGGCATTGGCATGTGGGACACCTGTCATCTCCTTCGACGAGGGTGCGGCCTGCGAAGTTGTCCGAGACGGCGTGACCGGCTTCCTTGTCAAGGATGAGGCGGCCATGGCCGAGGCCGTGTCGGCAGTTCATTCTCTGGACGCCCGTGACTGCCGGGCCGACGTGGCTGCCCGTTTCGGAGTCGAGAGAGTCACTGCGGCCTATGAGCATCTTTACCGGGCCACGGCCATGGTTTCTAACGGCCCCCCGCTCTCTTCCGCCCTGGTTGCAGAAGTTCTAGAAGGGCCTGCTGCGTGAGTGCCCAGCCCGTCGCGCCCGTGGCTCTCAGTTCGGACGCTCTCACGGTCGTCAACGGCTCGACGTTTTGCATATCGGCACAAAGCGGCGATATGAGCCCTCAGCTGGCGCACGGCCTCTTCTATTCCGACACGAGGATCGTTTCCGAGTGGCAATTGAGCGTAGGCGGGGTGCCGCCTCAAGTACTGGCAGTCACGACGGACGACCCGTCCAAGGCGCGGATAATCGCACGGGTGGTTAGGCCGGAGCAGGCAAACGAACTGCTATTGCAACGTGACCGCGTGGTGGGCAGCGGTATGCGCGAGGACCTGACATTGCGCAACCTGACAGCTGAGCCCGTGACGACCAGCGTATCCCTTGCAGTCGGCGCCGACTTTGCAGGTTTGTTCTCGGTAAAAGACGGGCGCCCGGCGCCCAACGGCTCTGTGTCGACCCACGCTGATGGACGCTCGATCATTATCGGGTGGAGCCACGCCGGCGCGGCTCGTAGCGTGCGGGTCAGCGCCGACGATGGCAGCGCTAGCAACGACGAGCTCAACTTCACAGTGACGGTGCCACCTCGAGGCGAATGGCACACGAGCGTGTTTGTGACCCCGAGCATCGACGGGCAAGAGATGCCGGCCGCTTCGACCGCCGAGCAGCAGGATCTTCAATCCCCGGTCCCCAAGTGGCGGGGGTCCAGCGTAAGGTTCGACAGCTCAAATCCCTCGTTGCAGCGTGCTTTGCAGACGACCCAAAAGGATCTGGGAAGTCTTCGGATTTTCGACCCGGACCACCCTGACGAGGTGGCAGTGGCTGCGGGGGCGCCGTGGTTCATGGCCTTGTTCGGCCGGGACTCTCTTCTCTCGTCGTACATGGCGATGCCGCTCGATCCGCTGCTGGCGCTTGGGACGCTGCGGGCTCTCGCCCGAGTGCAGGGCACCAAGACCGACGAGGCAAGCGAGGAGCAGCCGGGACGGATCGTTCACGAGATCCGCCGAGGGCTCGACTTCCCTCTCGCGGCGGAGGGCGGCAGGGCGTACTACGGCAGCGCCGATGCGACGCCATTGTTCGTCGTCGTCCTGGGCGAGCTGCGCCGTTGGGGTTTGGCTTCACCAGAGGGCGGTGCTCTCCTGGCGCACGCCGACCGGGCACTGGAGTGGATCCGCGAGTACGGTGACCGCGACGGCGACGGCTTCGTCGAATACCAGCGGATGACCTCGCATGGCCTGGTCAACCAAGGCTGGAAAGATTCCGTCGACGGCATCAACTTTGCACACGGTGGCGTTGCTGAGCCCCCAATCGCGCTGTGCGAGGTGCAAGGCTACGTCTACGCTGCCTACCTTGCCCGGGCGGAGCTGGCCGCCGCAGACGGTGACGCGGCGACAGCCGCACGGTACGCCGACGCAGCCGGAGCGCTGCGTCGAGCGTTCAATGAGCATTTCTGGTTAGAAGACAAGGGTTGGTTCGCTGTTGGGCTCGACCGTGACAAGCGCCCTATCGACGCACTGGCGTCAAATATGGGGCATTGTCTTTGGTCTGGCATCGTCGATGACGACAAGGCGCCTCTTGTTGCCGAGCGGCTCATGTCTCCCCAGATGTTCAGCGGGTGGGGCATACGCACCTTGGCGACCTCTATGGGCGCATACAACCCGATGAGCTACCACAACGGATCCGTCTGGCCACATGACAGCGCCCTGATCGCGGCAGGTCTCATGCGTTACGGGTTTGTGGCGGAGGCTCAAAGGGTATCGACGGCCCTACTCGATGCAGCCGCTCACTTCGACGGGCGCCTGCCCGAGCTCATTTGCGGGTTTGACCGGGACGACTATGGCGTCCCTGTCGCCTACCCGACTTCGTGCTCCCCTCAGGCGTGGGCCTCGGCCGTGCCGGTGCAGCTGGTGACCACGTTGCTCCGGATGCAACCCGCGGTGGCGGAAGGCTACGTGCGCCTGGATCCCGTTTGGCCCGAGGCGCTTGGTCGGCTGACAATCCGCCACATGGCGCTCGGAGAGGGGTCCGTTGACCTCTATGTCGACCACGAGCACGCCGAGCTGATGAGCCTACCGCCGGGCCTATCGGTGCGCCACGACGTTATGGGGGCCGGCCACCGAAGCCCCCTGGTCGCTGAGGGACCAGCCTGGTAGGCGGGGCCCACCCGCTGCAGCGCCCGTATCGCTCGCGGGTAGGGACGGTCGGTGAGCTCACGTGCCCGAGGCGCTGGTCGTGCCGGCGCCTGCGCGCGATAAAAGCACCTTGCCCCCTCCTCTCAGACGGGACAACTGTTACTCAGCGCACACCGGTCGCGAAGCACATGCTGGTTATCGCGCGTGTGACGCGCGATAACCAGCATGTGCCTCAGACGACCCGGATGATAAGCGCGCCTTGACCCTACTTTCTCGCGGGGACAGATGTCATTTATCGCGCGGCCTCAACCCTGGCTGCTCCCGAAGTCCACCTGCTCGGTTACTACTACATCTGCCTTGCGGCCGGGCGCGCTTTGGTACTGCCAGTACAGGTTGGTGTGGGCAATTACTTGCTCTGGCGGCGGTGCACCGTAGGCGGTCAGGTCCCCGGTTGTATGGGCGTCCCCGACCAGGGTGACGTCGTAACCCCGGGCAAAAGCCCCATGGATCGTGCAGCGGATACAGGCGTCAGTCTGGGCGCCGGCGACGACCAGCCTACCGATGCCCCGCTCGGCCAGGACCTGTTCCAGTTCGGTTGCCTCGAACGAGTCGCCGTAACTCTTGTGCACCACCGGATCTCCGGCATCGATCGCTAGTTCGGGTACGTACTGCCAAGCTTCGCTCCCCCGGGCGAGATCGCCGTCGGAGTGCTGGGCCCATACAATGGGCACTCCCTCGCTGCGCGCCTTTTGCACGAGCGAAGAGATGTTGGAGACGACGCCGTCGCGGTTGTACGCATTGGCGACGACGCCGTTTTGGACGTCTATGACAATGAGCGCAGTGCCTTCTCGCCCAGCCAGGGTTGGCATATTGGTGCTCCTCTCCTGTTGTGACCGGTTGTCAGACCGCTCCGGCGGGCACGGGGTCGGAGAGCCTAGGGCTCACCCCGGTGCCCCCTCCCGGCGGTGCCTTCTCTCGAGCCAGCGCGCTCGGCCACCAGATTGTGGGGCCGATGTCATGGACCAGTGCAGGTACGAGCACCGAGCGGACGAGGAGCGTGTCGAGCAGCACGCCGAAGGCGACGATGAAGCCGATCTCCACCAGTGCCACCAAGGGCAGCACGGCCAAGGCGCTGAACGTAGCGGCCAGGACCACTCCTGCCGAGGTGATGACACCTCCCGTAACCCGGACCCCGGTGACCGTACCCTCCCGGGTCCCGCGCTCGAGGGTCTCTTCCCGGATCCGGCTGACGAGGAAGATGTTGTAGTCCACTCCCAGTGCCACCAGGAATATGAACGCCAGCAACGGCAGGGTCTGGTCTACTCCTGCGAACCCTATGGCGTCGAAGACGAGGCTGCTCACCCCGAGCGACGCGGCGAAGGACAGCACGACGGTGAGCGCGAGGAGCACCGGTGCGGCGATGGCGCGCAGGAGTAAGCCGAGGATGAGCATGACGACGACCAGCACCAAGGGCATGACTATGAAACGGTCGGTCGATGCTGCGTTATTGGTGTCAAGGGTCGTGGCCGTTGTACCGCCTACAAGTGCGCCTGCGCCTGGGATGGAGGCCAGGCGCGAACGCATATCTCTGATGGTCGAGTAGGCAGCTTGGCTGTCGGGGGCCACGCCCAAGACGGCGATGACTTCCACCTGATGCACGGCACGGGCGACTGGGAAGGCCTGGGCAACGCCGCGGGTCGTACTAACGGCGCGCAGCACCCGCCCGGCCGTGTTCTGATTGGCGATCACGATCACGGGTTCGCCGCCACCGGCAGGGAAGTGGGCGGCAAACGCTTTTTGGCCTACAACGGACTGGGGGTTGTTTACAAAGGCCTGGGTCTGTTTCAAGCCGAGATGCAGCCCCACCAAGCCGACTGAGAGCACCACCAGCAGGGTGGCGGTGCCAGCCCAGATCTTGCGAGGGCGCTTGGCGATGCCTCGGGCGATCCGCGCCCAAATACCGCGCTCCTCGTCTGGTCCGGCCTGGTAGGCGGGGCGCGCCGGCCAAAATAGCCAACGGCCCCCGACGACCAGCAGCGCCGGCAGGAATGTCACTTGAGCGAGGAGGGCTGAAGCGATGCCGATAGCCCCGATTGGTCCGAGCCCGCTGTCGCTGTTGAGTGTGGCAGCAAGGAGGCAT
>DASSZK010000164.1:0-3284 GCA_035702845.1 Acidimicrobiales bacterium | reverse complement strand
GCCCCCGAAGCATCGAGCTCGGCAGCTGCGGCAGCCAACTTGGCGCCCAGGCGGTCCATGAGCACGAAGGCCTTGGCGAACCCCTCCGGGTCGCTTGGCATATCGCTTTGCAGCGCCGCCTCCAGCTGCTCGATCATGCATCCTATCGTACATATGTTCTGGTCGGCACCGGGCGAGAAATCCCCATATTCAGTGGGGAAGATCTTGGGGACGAGCCGAAGCGGACAACGGCGGCCAGCAACTCGGAAGAGGTCCGCCGGGCCCACCACCGACCTCAACCGCTGCCGGTCTTTTACCGATCTAAGGCTAATGACCGAGCCCGGCGTACAGCCCGAGGACCAGGGCACAATAAATCCCGCAGTACCGGCAGGCGCCGGCACGACCACGCTCACCGGGAAAGCCAAGATGCTCGTTGAGCACCTGCACCTCCGGTGGGCCGCTCCCCTCTTACTCGCCTTTGTCGCATGTGCCGCCATATACGCCGCCGTCTCGGCCGTCGTACGCGCGATCCAGCTACCGTCCAGTGACCGGGCCTTGGTGGACCAGATATACGGCGCCCGCATAGTGAAATACGAGATGAGGCTCGATTTCACGTTCCACGCACTGAGAGCCGCCGTCTTCTTCTTATCCTTAGGCCTGATAGGGGCCGTAGCCATTGCCGGCTGCACGACGTTGTGCATCAGGCTACGGAGAGGCTCCTCAATGCCCGGTGGCTCGCGGGCCACTCTACCGCACCTGTTGCTCACTGCCCTCGTCCTCGCGGCACCCATCTCAGGGGCCATTGCGAGTGGGGGCCCGCGACCAACCAACGGCGCAGCACAAAATGGGCCGCCTGGTCCCCCCGCAACGTGGTACGAGGACGGCTTTCTGAGCGCCAAGCTGAGTGCGGCGCCGGGAGCGGTTTTTAGCTATCACTCGGCGACTTGTGTCACGGGCACACTTTGCATGGCGTGGGGGCAAAGCCCCGACCCCAGGTTGACCGTAGCGGCGGTCAGCCGGGACGGCGGTGCAACCTGGCACACGGTGGGTACGGCGACAACTGACGGTATTTTCGGGATGCTGGGGTGCTGGGACAGCGCACATTGCATAATGCCGGGCACCCCGCCAGAGATGACCAGCGATGGCGGCCTCCATTGGAGCCCGGTCCGCGGCCTCCGACACATAACCCGCCTTGTCACATCCGCCTGCCCGGCACGGGACGACTGTGTAGGGATCGCCGACACTCCAGGATTACAGTGGGGCGAAAGGGTGTTCGTCACCCGCGACGGTGCCGCCAAGTGGCGCCAAGCAGCGCTTCCTCGAGGAGCCTGGCACCTACTCGGGCTCATCTGCACCGACGAGCTCGACTGCGTCGCCAGCGGCAGTGTTCGCAAGGGCGGGGGCGCAACCGGGGCGTTACTGGTTTCCCATGACGGGGGCAGGCACTGGTCCACACCCGCCATACCCCTGAATGGCCGCACCATCGCAGCCGTCGCCTGCGCCACACGTCTGCGATGCGCCGTGGGCGCTTCCGCACCGACCACCGCCGCCAGTCAACGGGCCCCCCAGCCCGAGGTCTTGGTCACAACCGATGGAGCCCAGTCTTGGCGACGGACCTCCCCATTGCCTCGCTTCCGCAGTTCGAGCGACCATGGCGCGAGCGACACTCTGTCACTGGCGTGCACTAGCACCCGGTGCATAGCCATCGAAGCGGTACTTTCAATGAACGAGCCATCAATCCGGCAGCTCGTCTTGGACGGGGACCTGTCGTGGCGACCGGGCGAGCTTTCGTACGCATGCTTCCGCCTCGCCGCCATAGACGGCCTGACCTGTACTCGCTCGGGAGTGTGCCTCCTTGTCGGCCGTGGTCCCGACGGCGGTGCCATCCTCTACAGTCACGACTCCGGCACAACCTGGCACGTTTCCAAGCAGCTGGGCCTACTCCGCCAATAAAACGGGGGCTCCTGGATTAAAGAGCGCTCTGCCCACGCTCCCCCGTGCGCACCCGGACCAACTCCTCGAGCGTTACGACCCAGATCTTGCCGTCGCCGATCTTGCCGGTCTTCGCCGCAGCCTCGATCGCCTCCATCACGTGCTCGACCTCGGCGTCGTCGCAAACGACCTCGACGCGGGCTTTGGGGACGAAGTCCACGCGGTACTCCGCTCCCCGGTACACCTCGGTATGGCCGCGCTGGCGCCCAAAACCTTGGGCTTCGCTAACCGTCATGCCGATGACTCCGGCCGACTTTAACGCCTCCTGCACCTCAGGCAGGCGGTACGGCTTCACTATGGCGGTAACCAGTTTCATACCTGCCTCCTAGTCGTTGTGACCGAGTGCACCGACGCTGGAGCCAAAGCCGGTCGGCGCCAGTGCCTCAAGGTCGTAAGCGTTTTCTTCGTGCAGGGCGATATCGAGGCCGACCAGTTCGGCGTCGGGAGCCACCCTAAGGCCCATGACGGCTTTCACCAACCAAGCTACGGCCGAGGTGGCCGCGAACGCCCACACGACGGCCACCAAGACTGCGAGCGCCTGGTGACCGAGCAGGCCGGCGCCCCCGCCATAAAACAGGCCGTTGCGCCCCGCCGCGGCCGCCGTCCCGAAGAAGCCGACCATAAGGGTGCCGACGAAGCCGCCCACGCCGTGAACGGCGAGCACGTCCAGGGAGTCGTCCACTCCCAGCTTGAACTTCAAGCTCACCGCCAAAGCGCACAGCGCGCCGGCCAGGAGCCCGATGATCGTAGCCCCGACGGTGTTCACAAAACCGCATGCCGGCGTAATAGCCACGGCCCCGGCAACCGCGCCCGAAACGGCTCCGAGCGTGGTCGGCTTCCCGGTTCGCAGCTTCTCCACCAGCACCCACGCCAGCATGGCTGCTGCGGTAGAAGTGTTGGTGTTTATGAACGCTGTTCCGGCATGCCCGGCGCTCAGAGCCGAACCGGCGTTGAAGCCGAACCACCCGAACCACAAAATGCCGGCGCCCAGAACAGTCAAGGGGATGTTGTGCGGCCGCATGAGCTCTCGTGGCCAACCCCGCCGGCGCCCGATGACCAGCGCCAGGGCAGCGCCGCTGACGCCCGAAGTGATCTCCACCACGGTGCCTCCGGCAAAATCCTCCGTCCCGCCCTTTGCCAGCCAGCCGTTGGGAGAAAACACCCAGTGCGCTATGGGTGCGTACACGACAACGGTCCAAAGCACCACGAACACCACGAAGGCCCCGAACTTGAAGCGGTCTGCCGACGAGCCGGTGAGAAGAGCAGCAGTGATTATGGCGAACATCATCTGGAAGATGACGAAGGCGACTTGG
>DASSZK010000326.1:0-10273 GCA_035702845.1 Acidimicrobiales bacterium | reverse complement strand
CGTCTTGCACGCCGCCGAAAGGCGCGGGTGCCAGGTACCGCGCGACGTTTCAGTGGTGGGTTTCGACGACATCGACATAAGCCGGGCCGCTTCGCCGCGCCTGACAACCGTACGCCAACCCCTACAGGAAATCGGCCGGATGGCGGTGACGTCGCTCATGCGCGTGATCGAGGGCCAGCGCGCTGAGGCTTTGCACGTGGAGCTGGCTACAGAGCTTGTTGTACGCGGCTCGACGGGGCCGGCGCCCTCCCAAGCCGGCGCTCGGGCACCCTTGGCCACCACCGATAGGCCGGTCGACATCGGGCGCCTCGCCCACGCCTCGGGTCTTATTGGGCCGTCTGCCACAAGAGGCGCTGCCGGCTAGGGCTAGGCCGTTGCCTCGGGGTCTGGGGCGGGTGCAAGTAGGGCAACCTCCGAGCGGCCGACGACGAAGGAGCTGACTCGGTACGGGCCTCGTTGCACGAGTTGACGCGTTGGCCCTAATAAGCGATAGCGCCATTCTCACAGTGAAGAAACCAAAAAGCCGGGGGGAAGTCAAGACTTCCCCCCGGCTCCCTAATTTGGCCCGGTACCTCAGGCCAGTGTGTTTATCAGAGTGCCTATTAGTTGGTGAGTATGTACGACGTCTGGTTGCTTGAGTTGATGGCCGAACCCTTGCCGTTTATCACCGAGTCGATGCCACCCGAGCCTGTCAAGAAGGCGGTCATCAGGTCGTGGAACTGCACCCCGGCTGCGGTAGGGGCCTGGAAGGCCATGGCGTTGTGGATGTCGACACCCTGGTTGAAGAAGCAGTAGCTGCCCACACCCCAGGCTTGGAAGTTAGTCACGGAGGGGTTTACGTACAGCGCTGCGTACCCGTTTTGGCTGCCGTCCATCCAGGCCGACTGGCTGGGCGGGTCGTAGGGGTTCTCGTTCTGCAAGAAGATGTCGGTACCGTAATTGCCGTTCCAGATGATCTCCCTCTGCTGGTAGTGCTCGACGAAGAGGCCATAGGCCGTCACGTTGTTGCCGTTGACAATGAGCCCATTGGCTGCGGTGTTGGCCGTCCAGCCGACTCCGGTGCCGTGGTCGGCACGCCAAGCCCAGATGTCATCGATTATCGAGTAGTTGGAGTTGTCGATCAGGCTGGTCGTCGCCGAGCCGGCCTGGTCGCCGGCGATCCGGAAAAACACGTCCTGGATGGTGTCGGGGTCCGATGAGAAGTTGGAGGTCGAACCCTGCGTGCCCAAGGTGAGCAGTGCGGCCGAGTTTTGCGGGCCGGCATCGAAGATCAAGCCTGAGATCTCCACCCCCGCTACGTCGGCGACCTGCATGGTGTTGATGCCACCTTGCGGGATGAGCGTGGGCATCCCCATACCCATGATGACCGTGTCAGGGTTGTTCACCTGCAGGGTCTGGGTGATGTTATATATGCCCGGCGTAAACAGCAGGTCTTGCTTGTTGTTCAGGGCATTTTGGATGTCGGTCATCGACGTGGACGGAAAGACAATGAAGAACTTGCTCAGCGGCAGAGAAGTCCCCGGCGTGTTCCCGTTGGCCCACGTCGTGCCCGAGGTGTTGGACTGCACCGAGGGTACGAACACGTTGTAATTGTCGGAGCTGTCCAGGTACAAGAACGGCTCTTCCCTGGTCACCGGGCTGGTCGCCAAGGTGGTGTCGCTCGGGCTCGGGAAGCTCTGGGCCGGTGCGCCGGTCACCCCGGAGAACACGTAGTTGTAGTGGGTGCCCGTCCAGCTGCCGAACTGGCTGTTGCGTGAGATCCACTGCTGCTGGCCACCCGAAGTCACCTGCCCCGTCACCCGGCTGTCGGCGATGTAGCCACCGCTGGCCCACCCCGAGGAATTACTGCCGGCGACGGCCGTGGGGTAGATGTTCAGGGCGCCCTGGATGTCCATGCGGCGGAAGGGCCCTGCTTGTGCCACTGCCCACGTAACCGCACCATTGGACGGCGTGACCTCGAAGTTCGAAGCCGAGCGCCAGAAGTTCTCCGTGGCGTTGCCGCCGTTCCACTGGGCGTCAACGCTCAGGTTACCGGTGATGTTGACGGCGTCCGGCGTCATGCCCAGCCCCATGATCGACGTGTAAAAGCCGATGTTGGCAGTAACCGGGTAGGTGCCGGGAGCAAAGAGCAAGGCGTTGCGTTGAGTGCCGAACTGGTTGGTCTCCTGGGCGTTGAACACGTTATCCAGCGTCGACTGGATGGACGAGGCTGACATCGACGGGGTGAAGACCGAGACGTTCGGCCCGAAGGGGTTGCTCACAGACGACGAGGAGGAGGCGGTCGTCGTCGTTGTGCCAGACGAGCCACTGTTCCATAGGTCGAGCTCGTCCACCGACCACCAGTAGGAACTGTTGGCCGCCGTCAGCTGCACCTGGACGTACTTCGCGGTCTGGGCGCCGAACTTGACGATCTCCGAGGTCCCAGAGCCCGTGCAGGTGGCCACCGTGGTCCAGCTACCTGCGGCCCCCGTCGAAGAGACGTTGACCTCGTAGCCGCGGGCATAGTCAGTCGTGGAGTTGGGGACTTCCATGTCCAAGGTGTCGAAGGTCTGCGACGAACCGAGGTTGACCTGAAGGTAAGTGCCGACAGCCTGCCCCTCGTCGCTGGAGAACCTGGTGGTGAGGTTCCCGTCGACAGCGTTGGCCGGTGCGTCGGCCGAGTAGGTGGCGGGAGCATTGCTCGAAGCGGCCCACCCGGACTGCGACAGCTCAGTGCCGCTGTCGCTCGCTGAGCAGTTCACAGACGTGGCTGCGGTCGTCGTGGTGGTCGACGCCGTCGTGGTGGTGGTCGACGCGGTCGTGGTAGTGGTCGATGTGCCACTGTTCCATAGGTCGAGCTCGTCCACCGACCACCAGTAGGAACTGTCAGCCGCCGTCAGCTCCACCTGGACGTACTGTGCGGTCTGGGCGCCGAAGTTGACGATCTCCGACGAACTGGAACCCGTACAGGTGGCCACAGTAGTCCAACTGCCTGCGGCCCCCGTTGAAGAAATGTTGACCTCGTAGCCGCGCGCGTAGTCAGTGGAGGAGTTGGGGACTTCCATGTCCAAGGTGTCGAAGGTCTGCGACGAACCCAGGTTGACCTGTAGGTACGTGCCGACAGCCTGCATCTCGTCGCTGGAGAACCTGGTGGAGAGGTTCCCATCTACAACATTGGCCGGCGCGTCGCTTGAATAAGTTGCAGGAGCGTTGCTGGAAGCGGCCCACCCGGACTGTGACAGCTCCGTACCACTGGCACTCGCTGAGCAGTTGACGGAGGCGGCGGACGCAGTTGACCCGAAGGGCTGGGCGGTGATGGCGCCCATACCCAACAGTGCGATAAGGACCGCTGTCGCCGAACCGACGAGGCGGGAACCACGGCGCGCGCGGGAGTGGCCCGCCAACGCCACGGCTTGGCTCCTTCTCGGCTCGCCAGGACCGCCGCGGGGGCCCTTACCCGGACTTGTGTGCCCGTACATTGGCACCCCTTCCTCGGAGATGGGACCAGGCGGCCCCAGTGTCTTCCTCTCCCGAGTGGTGAGAGGGAGTTAGCTACGTTCCTGAAGTTACTCCTAGCGGCGGCTCCTGGCAACGATCGCGCTCAGAGTGAGAAATCGTGGAACTTAAGTGCTAAGCAAAGGCGCGTCAACCCGCGCCGCAGGCCCGTGTCCGGCAGGCCAGTCGCACAACTTTCACCCAGCCTGACCAGCCAGTTTCCCGACATGGAGGCAAGTCACACTGGTGCCTGGTGCTGTTACAACGCGTTTCACAGGGACGGCCACCGGATCCTCGCCGAAGGTCTTCATTGACCCGTCCCCGGCAGTCGCCAGTGGCATCAGCGGCGCAAGGTAACGACCAGCATGGCCGGCGGCCCACCCGAACGGTTCGTGCGCCAGCCCGAGGATCGCACAGGCACGCACCTGGCACGCAGGCCCGGGGCGCCAGGACCACCGGTCTGCGCCGGCCAAGGTCAAACCGCCCGATCAGCCTTGAAGTGGTGGTTGGCCCCCACAGCACACCCGTCCAGGCAGCGCTACGAGATCATCCCAGGGGCGCCAGCCCATGAAGGGCAAAGCGGGCCCCCACCTCGAGACGCTCCATTGCGAGGCACGAGGAACGCACAGGGGCCGGCCCATTTAGGACCGGCCCCTGTCTACGCCGACTGGACGGAGAGCCAGTGGCACACTGTTGCTTCTAACCGTCTGCTGCAGGCCCTCTACAGCATCCGAGCTTGGTTCATGGGTAGCTCACTATGTCGGATGGGCCGTTGTTGGTCGAGTTGACCGCGCCGCCCGTCCCGTTTATGACCGATTCGATACCGCCGGCCCCATTTAGGAACCGGGTGAATATGTCGTGGAACGCGACCCCCGATGTGCTCGGCGCCTGGAACGCCATGGCGTTCTCGATGTCAACCCCTTGGTCGAAGAAGCAGTAGCTGCCCATGCCCCAGCCGTTGAAGCTCGTGACGTTGTTGTCGACGAGGAAAGCCGGGTAGCCGTCCTGGGTTGGGCTCGACATCCATGCCGATTGCGAGGGGACCTCGTAGGGGTTCTCGTTCTGGAAGAACACCACAGTGCCGTTCTGGCCTGCCCAGACGACCTCGTCGGCTTCGAAGTGCTCTACTGCCAGGCCGTAGGCGCTGACGTTGTTGGCGTTGACTATAAGGCCGGTCTGGGCCACGTCACAGGTCCAGCACCCGTTGGCACCGCCGCCGACACCGTCCTGGTCGGGGGTCCCGGTCTGGCCGGCGCCATGGTCGGCTCGCCACAGCCACACGTTGTCCAGTTCGGAGTAGTTGGAGTCGTCTACGACGGCCGTGCCCGCTGTGCCGGCGACCTCGCCGCCGATGCGTACGTTGATGTCGTCGATGGTGACCGGGTCAGAGGAGTAATCGGCCGTCGAACCCGCGCTGCCCAACTGCACCAGCACCGGTGAGCTGACCGGCCCGGCGTCGATTATGAGGCTCGACAGGTTGACACCGGCAACGTCGGCGACGGTCACCGCCGCCGTGCCGTTGACAGGCTCGAGCGTGGCGAAACCGAGCCCAATGAGCTTGGTGTCCGCATGCGTGACCTGGAGAGCCTCGGAAAGCTGGTAGTAACCCGGCGTGAACAGGATGCTGTCGCCCTGGGCGAGCGCCGCGTTGATCTCGGGCGCACCTGACGACGGCGAGGCCACGTAGAAGTCGGATATCGGCATGGACGAGCCGGGCGCGTTGCCTGACGCCCAGCTGGGCCCTACCTGGCCGTTGGTAACGGACGGCACGAACACGTTGAGGTTGCCGCTCGAGTCTTCGTACAAGAACGGTTCCTGCTCGGTCGGCCCGCACGTTGCGAGCGTGGTGTAGGGCTGCGTGCCGCCGCTCAGGCCGGAGTTGGAACTAAAGCTCTGGGCCGGGGCACCGTTGTCACCGCAAAAGACCTGGTTCCATACCCCGTTGCTCCAGCTGTCGATGTTGGTGTTCTGCACGAAGAACTGTTGCTGGGAACCGTTGTTCACCGAGCCCCCGTTCATCTCGGAGTCGCCGACGAAGCCACCGCTCGCATAGCCCGGGTTGTCGCAGTAGTCCATGAGCGTAAAGTTCCCGTTAACCTGGACGCCCCGGACCGGTGCGTCCTGGGAGGTGGCCCAAAAGTCGTTGCCGTTGTTGTGGCAGCTGTCGATCGCACCGGCGGAATTGACGTTGATCGTCAGGTTGTAGATGGATCGCCAGAAGTTGTCCAGAGCATCGCAGTTTGTGCCCGAGCACTGGTTATAAGAGTTGACCACACCGTTTATTACGGTCGCTGTCGGGTTCAGCCCAAGCCCCGCGACCTCCTCATAAAAGCCGACATTTACCGTGAGCGGGTCGGCGGAGGACCCGTAGGTGCCCGGTTCAAAAAGCAGCGCGTAGCGCTGGGAGCCGAACTGGTTGGTCACCTGCTGGTTGTAAAGGGTGTTTATGTCCGACTGGATCGTGGACTGGGGTTCGCTCGGGCTGAAGACGTAGACGTTGGGCCCCAGGCTCCCCAGGTTGCCGCCCGTGGGCACTGTGGTCGTGGTGGCCGCCGCAGTCGTTGTCGTCGCAGCCGTGGTGGTCGTCGTCGCAGCCGTGGTGGTCGTCGTGGACGCGAACGACATGTAGTGGATGTTCCAGCCGGCGTTGTCCTGGTACACGGTCAGGGTTTGCGTTCCTGCAGGCAGGGTGACACTGGCGGTCACCGTCGTCCAGGTCTGCCAAGCCCCGGTGGCGGGGACGTTTATGTTGCCCGACAAGTTGGTGCCCGCGCTGTTCGCTATGTGAAGGCCGTCGGTGACGGCCGAGGGAGCGGCGAGCCTGAGGCTGAGGCTGTAGGTCCCGGAAGTGGCGACAGCGACCGTGTAGTGGAACCACTGGCCCCCCGACGTCCAACCGAGGTCATAGCCGGCCCCCGTGCCGGTGGTGCCCTGGGTGTCGGCGGTGGTCTCCAGGTCGACACCATCGGAGCGGTAGCTGTTGGCGGTGCCATTGACAGAAGTGACATTGTAAGCAACGCCCTGGCCGCCGGTGTCGTAGTTCGCGGCTTCCACTGTTCCCGGCACTGCGGCGGGGCTGCCCCCGAAAGGTTGGCCGGTGGTCGCCGCCGTGGTCGTGGTGGCCGCCGCCGTGGTCGTAGTCGCAGCGGCAGTGGTCGTCGTGCCGTTGCTCGGGAACGAGAAATAGTGCAGGCTCACGTAGGACGCCGGCTGGCCGGACGAGAACTCCAGGTAGACGTTGTGGGTGCCGGTCGTGGTGGCGATGTTGGCCGGGATGTTCTCCCAGGTCGACCAACCCCCGGTGTTGCCCACTGCGAAGGCCCCGATCGGGGCATTGGAGGGGTTGTCGAGAACGACGTTGACCAGGCCGCTCGCGCCCCCTGTCGCCCCCGAGGCCACGCGGGCCACGAACTGGTTCGAGCCCGTCCCGAAGTTGACGCCGGTGTAGTCGAGCACGTCGCCATTGGACAGCTCTGACGCCTGGTTGGAGTCCACCCCGGTGGGGCTCGGGTCGGTAGTGGTGGTGACGCTTATGGTCCCCGTCGACGAGCTATAGCAGTCGGCGGAGACGTAGCCGTTCGCCACGCTGAGCCCCGAGCACGTGCTAGCCGCCGCCGCCGTGGTGGTCATGGCACCCACGCCGGTCGTTGCGGCGACCGCGAGGGACGTGGCCACGAGCGTGGCGGCGCCGGTCGTGGCCGCGATGAACTTTCGTTTACCAATGCCGGTGAGACGGCGCGACAAAACAGAGCGCCTGAAAACCGTCAATCTATTCCCCCTTGCTCCCCTGCGCAAGCTTGGCGCCTGCGGACCGAAGGGTAACACGCACGTACCAGGGGAACCCAAGACGTTTATGCCGTATTTCTTGACTTAAGCCTAATACTATGGAGTGTGGTTATCCTGAAGCCGGCAGCGGGCTCGCTGCAACGCGTGCCGGCTGAGGCCGCCGTGCCGATCCGACGGGATGTTGCTCGCCAGGCCCCGTGCCTGCCGGGTGATCCCCAGCGCCTGTCATCATCCAGCGCCTGTCATCCAAGGTCGGGCTCCGGTGGCGCCTCGGTATCGCCGCGAGCCACGCCCGGCGCCAACTAGCTTTGTCAGAACGTGTTCCTGAAGTCGCTCACACTTAAGGGCTTCAAGTCCTTCGCTGACGGCGCCAATCTCGAGTTCGAGCCGGGCGTTACCGTCGTCGTCGGGCCCAATGGCTCCGGTAAGTCCAACATCGTCGACGCTGTCGCCTGGGTGCTGGGTGCCCAAGGGGCGCGCGCCCTGCGTGGAGCGAAGATGGAAGACGTCATCTTCGCCGGCACCACCAAGCGCCAAGGCCTGGGGCGTGCCGAGGTCTCGCTCACCATCGACAACTCCGCCGGCCTGCTCCCCATCGACTTCACCGAGGTCAAGATCACGCGCGTCCTTTGGCGGACCGGGGAGTCGGAGTACTCGATAAACAACGTCCCTTGCCGCCTGCTCGACCTGCAGGAGCTGCTCTCGGACACCGGTGTGGGGCGCCAGCAGCACACCATCATCTCCCAGTCCCAGCTGGACTCCGTGCTCTCCGTGCGCCCCGAGGACAGGCGCATGGTCATCGAGGAGGCAGCGGGGATCTCCAAGCACCGTCGCCGCAAGGAAAAGGCCGAGCGCAAGCTGGAGTCCACCGAGAACGACTTAGTGCGCGTGCAGGACCTGCTCAAGGAAGTCCGTCGCCAGCTGCGACCTCTGGAGCGCCAAGCCCAGGCTGCTCAGCGCCACGCAACGGTGGTCGAGGAGCTCACGGCCCTGCGCCGGTTCCTGCATGGCCGGGAGCTGGGAGCCGTTCGCAACAGGCTCAAAGCGCTGGACGAGACGAGGCAGCGGGTTGTGGCCGAGGAGGGCGAGGCACTGACCGAGCTCGAGCGCATGGCGGCCGAGGTGGGCAACGCCGAGGTGCATCTGGGCCGCACCCGCCAGGAAGCGGAAGCCACCGACCTCGGCGAGCTGGTGTCGGCGGCCGAGAGCTTGCGTGCCCGCGCTACTGGCCTCGTGGCGTTGATGGACGAGCGGGCCCGGCGTATCGAGCGCGAGCGCGCCGCGACCATCGACAAAGACGTGGTATCCAGCCTGGAGGCGGAAGCGTCGTCCCTGGGTGCGCAACTAATTGCCACCGACGCCGACGTCCAGGCCCTCCTACCTCTGGAGCAGGAGCTCGCATCGGCCGAGCGGGAGCTGGCCGACGAGGCGCAGGACGTAGAAGCTCGTTTTGCCGGGCGCGAGGGTGACGGCGAGGGAGCTGAAGGTGACGGCGAGGGAGAAGGACGGGGAGAGGGAGAGGGCGCGGCCGAACGTTCGGGTAGCGATGCACGCCGGACGGCAGCTGCCGACGAAGTGAGCGCAGCTCAGCGGGCCGGGGAGGTCCGTGCCGAGCTGGCGGCCAGGCGCCGCGCAAGCGAGCAGCTGGCCGGTGAGCTGCGCCGGATCGCGGCCAGAGCCGAGTCGTTGGCCGCCCGGCGCGCCCGGCTGGAAGCCGAGGTGCAAGCTGCCGAGGTGGCGGCCGACCGTGCCTTGCAAGAGGCGCCCGGACTGGCAGAGGCGCTCGAGGAGGCGGCCCAGGCTCTGGCAAGCGCAGAGGCTGCAGTCGGTCCTGCGGAGGAGGCACGACGGGCAGCCGACGCCGAACGCCACCGGTGGTCGGCGCGGGCCGAGGCGCTTGCCCAAGCCCTGGACGAGGCCCGTGCCCGCGCTGGTGCCCGGCGCCTGGCCGGCGTAGCGGGCATGGTGGGTGCCCTTGTCGAGCTGGTCGATGTAGACGAGGGTTTCGAAGCTGCCTTCGAGGCGGCGGCAGGGGAGGCCCTGTCCGCCGTCGTCATGGACAGCGGGATTTCCGCCCGGGCGGCCCTCGAACGTCTTGCCGGATCTAAGGCCGGCGGCGCTGTGATCGCTCTTTCCGGCCCGACTTCGGGCTCCGCCGCCGCACCTGCGGCGCCCGAGCCCGCGCCGGGAGCCGAATGGTTGCGCACCCATGTGCGCTCGTCCCGGAGCGATGTCACCTCGCTCCTCGACCTTTTGCTCCGCAACGCCGTGGTAGTCGGGGGTGCCTGGTCCGAAGCAGTAGACCTAGGCGAAGCACGGCCCGACCTGGTCGTCGTCACCCCGGCAGGAGACCGCTGTGCGGCCGGCGTGTGGCGCACCGGGTCGTCGGGCACGGGGGCCACGGGCGCCGCCCTGGAAGAAGCGCGCACCGCCGTGGCCCGGACGACGGCGGTAGCGGAGGAGGCGGCCTCTGCCGAAAGGGAAGCGAAGTCCGCCCACGAGCGTTGCCGTGCCGCCCACGGTGAGGCGCGCAGGGCTGTCACCGAGAACGCCACGGTGCACCGTTCGTCCACGCAAGCACTTGCCCGTGCCACCGCAGACCTGGCCGATGTGAGCACCGAGGCCGAAGCCACGGCCCAGCAACAGAGCGAGCTGGCGGCTCGGGCGGAGGCCGAGCAGGCGCGGCTCTCGGAGCTGGCACAAGCCCTTCCCGGCCTGGAGCAGGAAGCCGCTGACGAGCTGCGCCGCGCTCAGGAGATCCGCGAGGCGCAGCAGCGTCGGGCGGCTGAGGAGAGAGCTGCGCGCGCTCGGCTGGCAGAGCGCTCTGGGGCTGTCGCCACCTTGCGCCGGGACCTGGAGGTGCGTGCCAGCGGCATAGAGGAGCGTCGGGCCATGCTTACCCGGCGCCGAGAGGAAGTCGAGCGCCGGCTCGCCGGGCACCTCGTAGAGCGCGAAAGAGCGGCAGCACGGCGCTCCGAGCTGGAGGCCATGGCTCAGGCGGTGGGCCGCCTTC
>DASSZK010000289.1:0-14808 GCA_035702845.1 Acidimicrobiales bacterium | reverse complement strand
AGTCGAACTCGAGCACGACCTTGACGTCGTCGGGTTGGCGCTGGTATGCCTGCTGCCAGTTGGACAGGGGGACGCGCCTCGAGATGAGGCCGGCCAGCCACTTGGGGTCAGCATTGGCGAGGGCCTTGGCTCCGGCTTCGTAATGCGACCGGTTGGCGTTGACAGAACCGAAGACGACGTCGTTTTCGAGCACCATGTGGCGGTTGAGCTCCCCGGCATCGATCCCCAGGTTGCGGCCCTTGGAGGACACGCCCGTCAGGCAGAGGACCCCATTGGGGGCCATCTGGTCCATGGCGTCGAAGACGAGCGTGCCCACGCCGGTGCACTCCACGACGATGTCTGGTACCACGCCGGTCGACGCGACATCGCCGTGGTGGTACGTCGCGCCGAGCGCGGCGACGAGGTCAGGTTTCGTGCCGGCGGTGACTTGGTCCAACACGTGGACTTCCAGCCCTCGCTGTACGCCGAGCAGTGCGGCGAGCAGGCCGATCGGGCCTGCGCCTGTAATGAGCGCAAGCTTGGGCTCCCAGCGGGCACGCTCACCGATGCGGCCGATGTGGTCCCACGCTTTGGCCACCACCGTTGTGGGTTCGAGGAGCACCCCGAGTGTCCCGAGCGATTGCTCGACTTTGACCAGGAAGTCGGGAGTTATCCGGTAGCGCTCACGGGCGTAGCCGTGGTGCTGCTTGATCCCCCATTCGGTGTAATTGCCGTTGCGGCACATATCCCATTCGCCGATTGCGCAGTTCGTACAGGGCTCCGGGTCGGGCCGGCGGACGATGCCTACGACGAGGTCCCCCGGCGCGAAACCGCTGCCTTCGGGCGCCTCGACGACCTCGCCGAGCGACTCGTGCCCGATGGCGAGACGCTCTTCACCCTCGGGCGCCCATCCGTAGTCCCCGCTGATGATCTCGATGTCGGTGCCGCAGACGCCGATGGCCCTTGTTTTGACGAGCACAGGCCCGTCGCTCGTTGCCGGTTCGGGAAGTTCCGTTAGATCCACCGAACCCGCTTTTAGAGGGACAACTGTGACGGCGCGCATGGTTAGCACCGTAGCCGAGGAATGATAGGAACATGCGAGGAATGATCGGAACATGACGGACAAATGGGGAGTGCTCCAGGGCCGGTTGTTGGTAGCGGCGCCCACTCTTGTGGACCCCAACTTCGCTCGTACCGTGGTCCTGTTGCTGGCCCACAGCGACCAGGGAGCGCTCGGCTTGGTCCTGAACCGGCCCACCAGGACCAGTCTCGCGGCTTCACTCCCCGAATGGGACGAGCTGGCTTCCTACCCGACCGTCGTGTTTGCCGGGGGACCGGTGACGGAGGGGACGATCTGCCTGGCCAGGCTCAGGTCGGAAATGTCGGTCCCGGGCGCGGGCTACCTTCCGCTTCGTGGGCCCCTCGGCACGGTGGACCTCGATTCCGACCCGGTGCTCGTCGCACCCGGGATAGAGCGCCTGCGAGTGTTCGCCGGCTACGCGGGCTGGGGGACGGGCCAGTTGGAGGCAGAGCTGGCACAGGACGCTTGGTGGGTGGTGGACGTGGACGACGCCGACGTGTTCACTACGGATCCCACCGAGCTATGGAAGAGGGTCCTTCGTCGCCAGGGCGGGTCGTTGGCCCTGATAGCCGCCCTTCCGCCCGACCCGTCTGTCAACTGAGCCCGCTCAGTGAGGTAGTTGCAGGCGCCAGCCGCGCCCGAGGTGCCCGGCGGAGGTTTCGTGAGGACGAGCTTGTTGTTCGTAGATCTGGTTGATCTCTTCGAGAGACTTGTTCTTGGTCTCGGGCAGGAACCGGTTCACCAGCACCAGCGCCACGAGGCACAGTCCGGCAAAGCTCACCATGACCCAGGGCAGCCCAATGCCTGACTGCCATACCGGGAACACCTCGATGAGAGCGAAGTTGGCCAACCAGTCGGCGGTGGCCCCGATGGACGCCGCTTCGCCCCGCACTGCGGTGGGGAAGCTCTCGCCCTGGATCAACCACCCGGTGCCGCCGACACCGATGGCGAACGAGGCGATGAACAGGTCCAGGCCGATCATCGAGACAACCACGCGGGCCATCCCACCGAGCACTCCCAGGCCGACCGCCGACACAATGGCGAACACCGCCATCCCCGCGTAACCGCCCATGGCCAGCTTGCGCCTGCCGATCTTGTCGATGAAGCGAAAAGCCAGGTACGTGGATGCCACGTTGACTGCTGTCATTATGGCGGTGACCTCGACGCCGGCAATCGTCTTGTTGACTTTTGACGCGTGCGCGCCGGCGAAGAGGTTGCCCAACAGATGAGGGCCGTAGTACAACGGCACATTTATACCCGTGATCTGCTGGAACACGAAGAAGCCGCACACGACGGTCAGCGCTCTTTTTACACCAGGCGTCCACGATTGGCGCTTGGTCGAGTCCTGGCGACGGTCGTCGCGGTGCAATTGCTGTGCCGTGCGCTCGACGTCGTCCATGGTTACTTCCATGCCCAACTTGGCAAAGGTCGACTGCGCCTTCTCGTAGTCGCCGTGGCGCAGCAACCACCTCGGGGATTCGGGCATCCTCGTGCGGAAAAACAGGCCGATGACAGCAGGTACCGCACCTAGCCCGAGGAGTAGGCGCCAGTCGAGGGTACCGGCGCCACCGGGGTCCGAACGGAACACGACAAGTGCAATTATGTAGGCCAGCAGGATGCCGACCGTGATCATCCACTGCTGGAGCATGCCCAGGCTGCCGCGCCGGTCCCGGGGAGCGTACTCGGCGATATACGCCGTGGCTATTGCAGAGTCGGCTCCGATTGCCAAACCTATCAGCGTGCGGGCGGCCAAAAGTACGCCTGCATCGGGTGTTACCGCCGACAGGACGGCACCGGTGGCATAGATGCCTGCGTCGGCGATCAGTAACGACTTGCGACCGAAACGGTCGGTCAGAGGGCCGGCGGCAATGGCGCCGGCGGCTGCCCCGAGGGACGCCCCGGATACCAGGTAACCCATGGCGAAACCGTGGAGGTCGTACGGCACGTAGTTGAGAGCCGAGCCGATGTTGGAGGTGTCATAGCCAAAAAGAAACCCCCCAATGGTCGCCAGTACCGTGAGTGACCAGTAAAAAGAGGTGGGGACTCGCTGGTCGAGGGCGTCAAGCACATTACCCCGCCCGGCTCGGGAGCCCTCCCCGGCAGCTGTTTGCGCGCTCATGTAGCTCAATTACCCATGGCGCGCACCGCTAATACCTCATGCCGGCGCCCTGCAACGCCCGGCGCACTACGACGCTGCAGAGCACTCCGACGCTGAAGAGCACTCCGACGCTGAAGAGCACCGCGACGCTGCAGGCCGGCAAAAACCGATCAGCCCGGCTGAGGTCCTTCCGAGTCACGCGAGCGAGCACGTTGGCGCGCCCGGTCAGTCTGGGCGAGCACCACCTTGCGGAGCCTTACGGACTGCGGGGTGACCTCGGCGCATTCGTCTTCGCGCAGGAACTCAAGAGCTTGCTCCAGCGTCAGCGTTAGCGGCGGTGAAAGCCGGACGAGTTCCTCCGCGGTTGACGAGCGCATGTTGGTGAGCTTGCGCTCTTTGGTGGGGTTCACGTCCATGTCCTCACGGCGGGCATTTTCCCCGACGATCATGCCTTCATAGACCTCTGTGCCGGGGCCGATGAAAAGAGTGCCGCGATCTTGGAGGTTCATGAGCGCGTAGGCGGCGCTCTTACCCTGGCGGTCGGAAACGAGCGAGCCGTTTTGGCGCGTCCGGATCTCACCGAACCACGGCTCCCAGCCATCGAGCACGTGGTGGAGCTGGGCGGTGCCCTTGGTGTCGGTGAGCAGTTGCGAGCGCAGGCCGATGAGGGCGCGCGATGGGACCAGCCAGTCGGTGCGCGCCCAGCCGGAGCCATGCGACACGACGTGCTGCATCCGGCCTTTGCGGCCTGCAAGCAGCTGCGTCACGGTACCAAGGTGCTCTTCGGGGATGTCGAGGGACACCCGCTCCACCGGCTCGTACACCTTGCCGTCGATGATCTTTGTCAGAACTCGCGGCTTACCCACGGTGAGCTCATAACCTTCGCGCCTCATCAGTTCCACGAGGATGGCGAGGGCCAGCTCGCCGCGGCCCTGTACCTCCCACATGTCCGGGCGTTCGGTCGGGAGCACACGGATCGAGACGTTGCCGACCAGTTCGGCGTCCAGGCGCCCTTTGACCAGGCGGGCAGTCATCTTGTTGCCCTCCTTGCCTGCGAGAGGGGCGGTATTGGTGCCAATGGTCATGGAGATCGCGGGTTCGTCCACCGTCACTCCGGGCAGAGGCCGGGGGTCGGTGGGATCGGCCAGCGTGTCGCCGATCATGATCTCGGGGAAACCGGCGACCGCCACGATGTCGCCCGGACCGGCGCCAGCCGGCCCCGCGTCCACCCGGGTCAGGGCCTCCGTCTTGTACAGCTCGGCGACCCGCGCACGCGTCGTTGTACCGTCCGCCTGGCGGCACCACGCCACGGTGTCGCCTTTCTTCACCCATCCTTGGTGGATGCGGCAGATGGCGAGCCTGCCCACGTAGGGCGAAGCGTCCAGGTTGGCGACCAGCGCCTGGAAGGGGTGCCCGTCTTCGTAGGTGGGCGCCGGGATATGCTCCACGAGCAGGTCGAAGAGGATTTTGAGGTCGGGGGCGTCCGGAACCTCTTCCGCTGACATCGCTGCCTGGCCGCTACGGGCGTTGCAGTACACGACCGGGAACTCGATCTGGTGCTCGTTGGCACCGAGGTCGATGAACAGGTCGTAGACGGCGTCGAGAACCTCGGCGGGCCGTGCGTCGGAGCGGTCGACCTTGTTGACGATGACTACGACGGGGAGCTTGGCCTCGAGAGACTTGCGTAGCACGAAGCGGGTCTGGGGGAGCGGGCCTTCGGACGCGTCCACCAAAAGGAGCACGCCGTCGACCATTGTCAGGCCGCGCTCAACTTCGCCACCGAAGTCGGCATGGCCCGGGGTGTCGACGATGTTGACCGTGAGGTCGCCGTACTGGACCGCGGTGTTCTTGGCGAGGATCGTGATGCCCTTCTCGCGCTCGAGGTCCGTCGAGTCCATGACGCGGTCCGCTACCTCCTCGTTGACCCGGAACGCGCCGGACTGGCGCAGCATGGCGTCCACCAGGGTGGTCTTGCCGTGGTCGACGTGGGCGACGATGGCTACGTTGCGGATGTCAGCGCGCTTCATGTTCTTTCTCTCAGTGTTCGGGACCGGCTCGTGGGTCAGGATCGGCTCGCGGCAAAGCGCCGGCTCCGTCGGTTGAGGGCACGACAACCCAGTGGCTCGTAGAGCGACTGCGCCGGTGTACCTACGCCCAGGGTACCGCTCGCGAAGGCTCAGGCCGGTCGCAGGGCCTGTGGCCAGGTCAAACCTGGCTGTCCTGGCTCGGAAATGGCTCGTCAGCCCAGGCCGGTGCCCGGGAACGCAACCGACCAGGCGGACACGACAAGGGTGGCCCCGACGATGGCGAGCCCCCAGCCGACAATGTCGAGAGCGCGCGCGGTTACCGAGCTCGCAAGGCGGGAAACCGTGATCACAGTACGTGGTGGGCCATGGACGCTTCAGTCCCCTCGACCAGCTCTTACCCATCCGATGCTAAGCCAGGGCGGGCACTGGCGAAAAGCCCGTAGCGCCCATGCTGCGAAGGGCGCGCGGCAGAGCGCTTTTAGCGTTTGGCGTTGGTCCGCGTCGCTCTTTGGCGTTCCTGGCGGCGGTGATGCTCTTCCATCCGCTTGCGGATGAGCTCGCGACGTGCCTGCAGGTCCCGGTAGCTGAGCTCTTCCACATCCTCGCCCACTCCTACCGCGGCACGCACGCCCGTCATGTCCACAGGGTGGTCCCTCGGGTCGATGCCGACATCGTGGGCGATCCGTTCGCCGTAGCGGGTCGTGAAGTAGGAGGCGATGGTCGTGACCTCGCTGAAGAGGTCGACGTCCGGTGCGAGCGTCGCCAAAGAACCGTCGATGAACAGCAGGTCCTTTACGAACAGCATCAGGATTTTGGGGAAGCGGGCGCCGTACTCGAGCAACCGCTTGGTCAGGTCGCGTACCTCGCTGAGCAGCGCCTCAGGGGCCAGCGTCATCGGGTCGACCGGTGGTTTGTCGAGACCGAGGTCCTTGGCCAAGGCATCGAGGTCAGTGTCGGCCGGAACGGCGCCCATGTCCCTCAGCGCGGCGAGTTGGAGCCGCTGGTCGTTGATCGTCCCACCCATGAGCAACCGGAGGAAGGCGATGCGTCGCACGTCGTCCAGGCGCCCCGTGATCCCGTAATCGAGCAGGGCAACGCGCCCGTCCGCCTGCACGAACAAGTTGCCCCCGTGCAGGTCCCCGTGGAAGACCCCGTACAGCGTGGCCCCCTCAAGGAAGGCGATCAGCAGCGCTCGGACCACCGCGGAGGTGTCGATGCCCGCCTTGCGCATCCCCTCGACGTCGTCCCAGGAATAGCCGTCGAGGCGTTCCATCACCAGTACGCGCCTAGTGACCAGCTCGGGGTGAGGCCGGGGCACGACCACGCTGCGCTGGCCCGTGTCGGCGAGGACCCGGGCGATGTCCAACATATTGTCGGCTTCCAGGCGAAAGTCAAGCTCTTCGACCACCGTCTCGGCGAACAGCTCGACAAGTGCAGGCGGGTTGGCCAGCGAGGCCACCGGGATGCGGCCGATCAGTAAGGGGGCCAACCAACTCATGGCCGCGATGTCACGTTGTACGAGGTCGGCCACCTGAGGCCGCTGCACCTTGACCACCACGTGCTCCCCGGTACGCAAGCGCGCCGCGTGTACCTGGGCGATCGAGGCTGCTGCGATCGGCTCGGTGTCGAACTCCGAGAAAACCTCCTCCAGGGGGCGGTCGAGGTCCTCTTCGACGACCCTGCGCACCACCTCGAACGCCTCGGCGGGCACGCGGTCGCGCAGCAGGCGGAACTCGCTGACGAGCTCGGGCGGGAACACTCCTTCCCCGGAGGAAAGTATCTGCCCTAGCTTTATGTAAGTCGGGCCCAAGCGTTCGAAGGCCTTGCGTAAGCGGCGGGACAACCCGGCGCGCGATACTTCCCGGCGCCCGGATTTGGCGGCTTGGCGCCTCTCCAGGGCTCTCCATGTCGCGATCGCCCAGCCGAGGCGGATTGCGGTCACAACCACGCGCTCCAGCGGCGGCACGGCCCGGCGCCGTAAGAGCCGGGGAACGGTGGCGGCGGTTCGAGCACGGCGGCTGGCGATACCGTCGCGCCAGAGCATCTTGGCATCCGAGAGCTGCCATGGCGCGGTGTCGCTGAACGCGCCTATGGCCAGGTCGCCTGGGCCCTCTTGCTGACGGTTTTGCTGCTCTACTTGGGGCGGGCCGGGGGTACCGGTGGTATGAGAAGTCATTAGTGTTCTCACCCGACGCTACCGGCGAGTGCACACGAGGCGCGAGCAGCGAGTACGGGCGCGTCTAGGGGGTGTGGCTCTGCGCCAGGGTGTCAGCCCTTGTCGCTCGGTGGCTCACGCACCTCGATGCCGGTGAACCTCTTGTAGGCGGCGTTGTAGGAGTAGACAGTCGTCACGCAGTGCTGGCGCATGAGACCCGCCAAGTGGGCTTCGCCGAAGACGGCGCCCTTGGTGTGGCTGCCAAGAGTTTCCACGAAGTAACCCCAAAATCCGCCGACCTCGCCAGGTGCACGCACGTGGGGGCGTTCCAACAAAGCGCCGACGTTGGCGACGGCGTCGCGAGCACTCAGCGGGCGGCTGAAGCGCTCGCCGTCGGTCACCTCTTCTAAGTACTCCATTAGCGTCGGCCAAAAGAGGTAAACCAGCTCAGGACCGGCCGCCAGCTTCTCTACCAACGAGCGAGATGGGCGGTACTTGGCCCCCGAGCGGTTGGACGCCTGCACTAGGACGTCGGAAGCGACGGTGATGCTCATCTATCGGAGGCCGCACCCATGTCGCGGCTGGTCCAGGCCAACGGCGGCAATTGCCGGCTCAGCGATGTGCCGAGTGCCTCGCTCAACAACTCGGAGGCAAGCGCACCGAGGCTCTTGTCTTCCAAGTCGGCCCTCAGGCGCAGTTGCTGCAAGACTTCTGCGTCCAAGTCGAGGGTCGTGCGGGTCACGTTGGCCGATGCTACTGCGCCGGCCTAGGTCCTGCGTGCCACTCCACCGGCACCGGTCCACGCGCCTTGGGCACCCGCCCCTGTGTTGCACCGGGCGACGGGGTGAGCAACGTGCCTGGGCTCATCACACAAGGCTCATCACACAAGGCTCATCACACAAGGCTCGCCCCGGCGAATATAGGCTCTCCCAATGGGCGAGAAGTTACAACAAGGGCAGGTTGCGCCGGAGTTCACCCTGGCTGATCAGCGCGGCGACATGGTCACGTTGTCGTCTTTTCATGGCCGGTGCGTCCTCGTGTACTTTTACCCCAAGGCCGATACGCCAGGTTGCACCACCCAGGCGTGTGCTTTACGTGACGTGGCCGGCCAGATCGGGACCACCGCGGTGCTCGGTATTAGCCCCGACCCCATAAAGCGTCTTGCGGCGTTCGATAATAAGTTCGGACTGGGGTTCCCGCTGCTTTCCGATCCCGACCATGCCGTCGCCGAGGCCTACGGCACCTGGGTTGAGCGCAGCATGTACGGCCGCAAGTACATGGGTATCGAGCGTTCCGCGTTCCTCGTGGGCGCGGACCAGGCCCTCCTCGGGACCTGGTACAAGATCGCCCCGGCCAAGACCGCTCCGGTCTTGCTTGCATCTTTGGGTACCGGCTGAGACGCCTTGTTGCGCGGGCCGCTTGCCGGCACAGCAAACGGGCCCTAGTGACAGTCCAAACGGGTCAGTGTTACGCCGCGTGCGGCGTGATCACCAAACAACCGTTATGGCCACCAAAACCGAACGAGTTGGACACCACCGGGCCCGGTTCCCAGGGCCTCGGAGACCCGGTGACGAGATCGATCTGGAACGCCGGGTCGACCTCGGTAGTACCAGTGGTTGGCGGGATGAGGCGGTGCGCCATGCTCAGTACCACAGCCACAGCTTCTATGGCACCGGCAGCAGCCAAAGTATGGCCGAGCACACCTTTTATGGAGGTTACCGGCGGGCCGCCCTGACCGAACACCTTTGCGACCGCCTCCGCCTCTGCAGCGTCGCCCGGGGGAGTGGACGTGCCATGGGCATTCACATGGGCGATCTCGCTTGGCGAGATGCCGGCGTCAGCGATGGCCAACTCCATGCATCTTGCCGCTCCCGCGCCAGCCGGTTCGGGCGCCGTTATGTGGTGTGCGTCGGCCGTGCTTGCAGCACCGGCTATTTCGGCATAAATGCGCGCACCGCGACCAATAGCGCGCTCACGTTCCTCCAGGACGACAACGGCTGCACCTTCCCCGATGACGAAACCGTCGCGCTTGGTGTCGAACGGCATCGACACCCCCGATTTGGTGAGAGCTGTCATATTGGAAAACCCCGAGATGCCGAGCTCGGACAAAGGCGCTTCGCTACTCCCGGCCAGCATGACGTCACAGCGGCCGGTGGCGATAAGACGGGCGGCGTTGGCGATGCTCTGAGACCCGGCCGCGCACGCCGTCACGGTCGTCTCGCAAGGCCCGCGAAGGCCGTAGCGCATGGACACATCTGCAGCGGCTCGGTTGCACATGATCATGGGCACGAGGAAAGGGCTTACACGGCCAGGTCCTTTGTCGATGAGGACGCGATCTTGCTCGATGATCGTGTCCAAACCGCCTACGCCGGTGCCTATGTAAGACCCGGCACGGTCCGGGTCGCCGCGGAACGCTTCCACCCCGCCTGCGTCACGAACGGCCTCGTCGGCAGCGCCTGCAGCCAGTTGAACGAAGCGGTCTGTACGGCGGATCTCTTTGGGACCGAACAGTTCCGATACGTCAAGATCCTTGACCGGGCGCTCCCGGCCGAGGGGAGCGTCGGCGAGCAGACCCTGCCAGAAGTTGTCGGCGCCGATGCCGCACGAAGAGACGACGCCGACCCCCGTTATCACCACCCGCCTGCCCTTGACTGACCCCGCCCCGTCCGGGCCCCCGCACAACGCGAACATCAGAGCTTCGCGGTCACCAGCTCGTAGGCCTGACCGACGGTCTGGACACCTTCCAGTTCCGACTCCGGCACGTCGATCCCGAACTTCTCTTCCAGGGCCATCACCAGCTCGACGAGGTCCAGGCTGTCCGCATCGAGGTCGTCGGCGAAGCGGGCCTCAGGGACGATCTTGGAGGGGTCTACCTGTAGTACCTCGACTGCGCACTGCTTGAACAGGTCGAACGACTCTTCGGGGCTCATCTCTGCCGGCATCTTTCCTCCGTTTTCCGGGGCTCTACAGCCCTGGGATGTCTATACGAATGCCCTAATCTAGTGGGCGGCCCTTCGGAGCCCTTGGTATGGGTGCCCCGGAGCTTCAGTGCTCGGCCCCGGTACCCCAGCGCCATACAGCCGACGCCCACGTCATACCGGCGCCGAAACCGGCGAACAGGACCAGGTCGCCCTCTTGGAGGCGGCCGCTACGAGCTGCCTCTTCCAAGGCGATGGGGATGGACGCGGACGACGTGTTGCCGGTGTGCTCGATAACCGTCGCCACCTTGTCTTTGGGTATGCCAAGGCGCTCAGCCGCAGCGTCCATGATGCGGATGTTGGCCTGGTGCGGCACGAAGAGAGCGATGTCGGACGCCGTGACTTTGGCCATCTCGAGGCTCTTGGAGGCTGACTCAACCGTGACCCGCACGGCTTTGCGGAAGACCTCTTGCCCGCGCATCTTCATCCCTGTACCGCCATGGTCCGCATAAAAGAGCGGTTGCAGGGACCCATCGACGCCTATGTCCCAGCCGAGCAGGGCACTCTCGCCAGGGACTGCCTCGACGACAACTGCACCGGCGCCATCTCCAAAGAGGAAAGCGTTGGACCGGTCCGTCCAGTTGGTCAGACGGGTGAGCGTCTCGGCGCCGATGAGAAGTACCCGCTGGGCGCCCGTCGCAATGAACCCCGCCGCCGTGACCAGCCCGTAGGTAAACCCAGCACAGGCTGCATTTATGTCCATACCGCCGCCGCGGATAGACAGTGCGTGGGCCAAGGGGGACGAGGTGGCCGGGACCAGTTGGTCGGCGCTCGTCGTGCACAGGATGACGAGGTCAATACCGGAACCGTCGACCCCGGCCTGGTCCATGGCGGCCCGCCCCGCCCGGGCGGCGAGGGTGGCTGTGGTGCCCAGACCGTCTGGGGGTGAAGCGGAGGGCTTGTCCTTGACGAACGGTCCGTCAGCGGCGCGCCGCTGACGGATCCCGGTGCGCTCCACGATCCATTCGTTGCTGGTGTCGAACAGGGTCATGATGTCCTCGTTGGTCACCACCTGTTCAGGGAGGGCGCAACCCCACCCGGTAATGGCGCAGCCACGTTCAGATGCCACGGTGGGGCTCCTTTTTCATGCGTCGCACGCTAGTTGGACCGCAGCCATGCAATGGGCTGGCCGGCTTGGACGCGTTCGCCGGGGTGGGCGAGCATACCCATAAGCTCCCCCGCGAAGGGGCTGCGGACCTCGGCTCCCGAAACCCGCCCGACGAGGTCCCCTATGGCGACCGCCTGCGGATGCCCGGAGGGGTCGCTGGTGAGGCTCGGGGCACCCGCGTTCAAGGCGCCCGCGTTCAAGGCACCCGCGTTCGTGGTGCCGGCGTTCGTGGTGCCGGCGTTCGGGGCCTCGGGTGGCTCGAATATCCCAGCACACGGGCTGATGATGACGCGCTCCGAGAGGTAGAGGCGCTCACCTTGGTGCGCGCTTGGGCCTACTTCATCGACAACCTGGACAACACCTGTCATCCTGGCAATGAGCGATGTCAGGTCGTCGGGCTCGGAGATTGCCATCGTCACCGCCTGCGGCAGGGTTGCCCGGACGAGGCCGGATAGTGGCCCTCCGGGGCCCAGCTCGCAGAATAGGTGGTCGCCGTCCCACTCACCGGTGCGCATGATCGCGCCGAGTTGCAACACGCTTTGGCGCCAGCGGACGGGGCTTCGCAGCTGAGCTGATAGCAAGCCGGCCCATTCATCGGCGTCCTCGTGCGCCATGCCGTCGACGTTGGCGACGACGGGAACGGCCAGAGGGTAGAACGTCGTGGCCTCCAGGGCCTTTCGTAGCCGCGGCTGGGCCGAGGCCATGAGCGGAGTGTGGAATGCCCCTCCAACGTGCAGCTGCTGGGACCGGCGAGCGCCCATCTGGGTGGCGATGGCCACAGCTCGAGCCGTCTCCTCTGGGCGCCCCGCCACGACGCATTCGCCCGGGGCGTTGGAGTTCGCGAGCCAGACGTCCCCGTCAGCACGCCGGCAGGCTATGCGAGCCGACTCGTCGTCGACGCCGCTCAACGCCACCATGACTCCCTGGTTCTCCTCGGCTGCCTCCTGCATGGCCTCGCCGCGTTCGTTGACGAGCCTGACAGCGTCCTCGAAACCGACAGCGCCGGCGGCGACAAGGGCGGCGTACTCGCCCAGGCTGTGCCCGGCGCACGCCGTGGGCTCGATACCGAGCCGCTCAACGGCGTCCAGCACCACCAATCCCATGACAAAGGTGGCCAGCTGGGCGTTGCGTGTCTCGGTCAGCTCGTGCTCACCCGCGTCTAGGAGCAGGTGGGCGACATCGCGCCCGGCTATCGACCCGGCGTCACTGACGACATCCCAAGAGGGGTGGTCACGCCATGGCCTGCCCATACCGGGCCGCTGCGAACCCTGGCCAGGGAATACGAACGCGGGCAACCAGTCCCTCCTTTCCTACAGCTACTTCCGTCCTACAGCTACTTCCGTCCTACAGCTATTCAGGCCCTGCGGCCAACCTCTGACCTTGCCCCAACATTCTGACCGGTACGCCGTCTGGAAGGTAACAAGAAGTTGAAGCGATGGTTCCTGGCTGGGTGTTCGCGCTCAGGCGTGAGGTAGGGAGCCAGCTCGGCTTGTGAGCTCAGGACGGGGTAGCCGGGCGCGACTAGTCTCGGAGCGTCGTGGAACAGCTCGGGCGCGTGGTGGAATGGCAGACACGGTGGACTCAAAATCCATTGGCCGCGAGGCCGTGAGGGTTCAAGTCCCTCCGCGCCCACTCAGGGGTGGGGAGCTCCCCGCCAGGTAAAAGGCCGAGCGGCGTTGACCCGCGCCGGGGTCGGCCAGGAGCTCGGCGTTGATGTTGTGGACCATCTCTAACACGTAGCGGTCACGGGCCTCTCGAGCTAGGCCAGATCCGACAACAGCACGTCGATGTTGGCGACGCGCCAGCTGTAACGGCGACGGTAATCCTCCGCCTTGAGCAGGTTCGTTGCGAGGTGGCGCAGCCAGCAGAGCCACAAGCCGGTCTCGACCGTAGACAAGCCTGCTCCTGCTCCTGCCCGTGCCCCGGCGCGCCACATGGACGCTCTGTGCCTCGGTCGCACCGCTCGGGAGAAGGCCAGATCCTCGAGAGCCGCAGGGTCGGGTGGCGAAACAGCGAGGTCGATGCCGTCGCCTGGCGTCGTTACCGGGATCGAGCGGGCGCCGACCCCGGCCAGGAAGGCTGGGAACACGGCACCCATGTCGAGGTGCGAACGCAGCATCGCGGTGGTCAGGGCCAGAAGCCATGTGTCAAAACACGCCGACCCCTGGTCCGTTGCCCCGCCCCAGTCGGTTATCCCCGCCAGTTCGCCGGTCCGGCTAAAGAGGAGATTTCCTGGGCTGTAGTCGCCGTGCGCCCAGCTAACTTCCACTAAGCGCGAACCCAGAGCCTCGCCTAGGCGCCCTTGGAGGACGGCCAGGCGCCGGTTCTGCCAGCTATGCGGCCGGTACAAAGACGCGACCAGTGTTGACGGCTCGGTCACCCACTCCTTGTAGAGCGCGTCGTCGACTTGACGGGCTTGCCTCGTGCGCATGTGCAGTGCCGTTATGGCGTCCCATGCCCGCCGGAAGGCCGGGCGTGACGTCGCCGGCGGTCCGGCAAGCAGGCTGCGGCCATCGGCATCGCCTATGTGGCGCTCGACCGTGAAGGTTTCGGTTTCGGTGTTGTCGTATGCCAGCACTTGGGGGACGAGGTGGTGCCACTCGGCGAGGCGGGGGTCGAGGCGAAGGCGCCGGCGTGCCAGCTCGTCCCGGCCGAGCTCCGCTTGGGCCTTGGCATCGCGCGTCACCTTGATCACGACTTGGGCAGGTGCGAAAGCGGGGGCCTGTAAGCGCGCCACCGCCAAACTGGGTGAGCTGGACATCGTCTTGACCGGCTCCGCCCGCACCGTAAGCGAAGCTCTCGATGGCGGGTCTAACGGCGGGTCTAACGATTGCGTGGCTTGGCCGGTGGGACAGGCGCCGGCCGCGTCCAACGGCAGGGTGAAACGGGCCACGATCTGGGCCAACGTGGCGCGGTCTCGCCGGCGTCGCCGGGCGGTCACGGCCCACCACACCGGGGCCGCCGCCCGGCTGCGAGTGGCCGCTCGCAACGAGATCGTAGCGCTCTCGGTCACGGACTGGGCCAGGCCAAGCACCGTCGGGACCCGGTCGGGCCAGGGTTGGGTTGCCTCCTCCAGGCGCCGTCCACGGCGCGACCAGCGAGAAAGGAGTGCACGCGCAGGAATGCGCGCAGCGGGGCGAGGGCGCTGCGCCTGGGCGGTGTTATGGCCGGCGGTCCGCCTGTCCTGGCCGTCCTGCACGACTTCAGTCACGGTGCCTGAAGGCTACATTAATCTCTGCCCATATCGGAATTTCTGCTCATAGCGGACGAACCCGACATTCCGGCCGTCCAGTCCCGCCGTCGCAGCTCGTAAAGGGCGATGGCGGCGGCGGTCGCTACGTTGAGGCTCCCTACGCGTCCCATCTGCGGTATGAAAGCGACC
>DASSZK010000234.1:0-9347 GCA_035702845.1 Acidimicrobiales bacterium | reverse complement strand
CGGGGGACGAGCGGGCGCGCCGGTTGTCTTCGCTGGCCCGGAGCCTCTCCGAGCACCTGGTCGAGGCGGGTCACGTGACCAGGCTGGCCGCACGCAGGAGCGGGGATGCTTCGCGTGGCCAAGACGCCGACGGTCCGTTTGCACTGGTCCATCCCCATTGCCATCAGCGCTCGGTCATCGGCACCGGCGCTGACCACAAGGTGCTGGAGGCCATGGGGTACCGGCCCAGGATCCTCGATGCGGGCTGTTGCGGCTTGGCCGGTTCGTTCGGTTTCAACGCCTCGCACGAAGGGGTATCGCGGACAATAGGTACCGATATTTGGTTGCCCAAGGTGCAAGCGGAGCTAAGCGACGCAGGTCCCGGCGCGGTGTTCGTAGTAGACGGTTTCAGTTGCCGTGAGCAGCTGGACCACCTCGGCCCCGAGCTGGCTTCCCAGGCGACCACGCTCGCTCACCTGGTGAGGGGCAAGCTGTAACAAGAGAGTAAAAGGACGTCAAAACGCCCGATGGTAAGGGCCGCAGGCGGGTAGAAACGTCATGTGGCCACGCAACCCGTCGCGCCTACGCCCCGAGTGCCGCCAGCCCGGCCCTCTGGGGGCCTAGAGCCCAAAGCGGACCAGTTCGAGTTCATCGTCGTGTCCAACCGCTTGCCGGTGGAGCCCGACCCGGTAGGGGGAGGGATGGTCTGGCGATCGAGCCCGGGCGGTCTGGTCTCGGCTGTGCAACCGGTGATCGCCAAGAGCGGGGGGGCGTGGATCGGCTGGACCGGCGAAGCCGCCCCTGAGAGCGTGCCAGGCCATGCCGGCCAGTCAGGCTTGAGCCTGTCCCCAAGGCTGCGTGGGCGCTGGGAGGATACAGGTGAGGTGCAAGTAGTAAAGGGTGATCCCGGCCAGGCCCGTGGCTCGCTTGCTCTCGGGCACCCCGGCGGTGAGCGCGATGCCTATGCTGACGAGAGCCAGGGTGTCCATGCGGTACCGGTCCCTCTTTCCGAGGACGAAGTCGCGTCGTATTATGAGGGTTTCTGTAACGCCACGATCTGGCCGCTTTATCACGACGTTATTGCGCCGCCGGTGTACTCGCGCCGGTGGTGGCATTCGTACGCCGAGGTCAACCAGCGCTTCGCGGCGGCCGTCGCTGCGCACGCAAGCGAGGGAGCCACTGTGTGGGCCCACGACTACCACTTGCAACTGGTACCGGCGATGCTGCGAGGCCTACGGCCCGACCTGCGGATAGGTTTTTTCAACCACATCCCTTTCCCGCCGGTGGACCTTTTCGCTCAGTTGCCGTGGAGACGAGAAGTCATCGAGGGCCTTCTCGGTGCGGACCTGATCGGTTTCCAGACAGCGGACGGGGCAGCCAATTTCCTGAGGGCGTGCCGTCGCTTTACCGAACACCACACCCAGGGGCCAATGGTCAGTGTAGCCCGGCGTGCTGGTGGCGACCCCCGCCTCGTGCGTGTCGGGGCATTTCCTATTTCCGTGGACGCGCTGGAGCTGTCGGAGCTGGCGCGCCGACCCGAGACCATTGCCCGGGCAGCCCAGATCCGCCACGATCTCGGCGACCCGGACGTGCTTTTGCTTGGTGTCGACAGGCTCGATTACACCAAAGGTCTCCTTCACCGGTTGCGGGCCTATGGAGAGTTGCTAAAAGAAGGGCGGCTGTCTCCGCCGAGCGCGGTTTTTGTACAGGTCGCCAGCCCCAGCCGCGGGGAGGTCGAGCAGTACCAGAAACTTCGCGAGGAGGTCGAGCGTACGGTCGGGAGCATAAACGGCGACTTTTCGCCCGTGGGCCACCCGGCGGTGCACTACCTGCACCAGAGCTTCCCCAAAGAAGAGATGGCGGCCATGTACCTTGCTGCAGACGTCGCTCTTGTCACGCCCTTGCGAGATGGCATGAACCTTGTGGCCAAAGAGTACGTCGCGTGCCGCTACGACATGGGTGGCCGGCTGGTGCTGTCCGAGCTTACGGGGGCGGCGGAGGAGCTCAAGGGCGCCTTCCTCGTCAACCCCCACGACATAGACAGCCTGAAGGCGCAGATCATGGCTGCCGTCGAAGCATCTGACGCCCAGGCGTCCCGGCGCATGCGGCGCCTGCGCCAGCGGGTCTTCGCCAACGACGTCCATCGGTGGGCGGCCGAGTTCCTCAGTGCTCTCGGGGTCGACCGGCCCGGGGTCGCCGGCGACATCGCGACGCACGGTGATCCCTTGGTCGCGGGCATGGCCGCCGCCGGCTGACCCAACCCTGCACTATGGGCATGTGAGCGACGGGCCAGTGAGCGACGCTGTCTACGTGGAGCCCATGTTGGCCACCCTGGTAGGTGCGCCCGGGGCCAACGGCAGCGGCGTGCCCGGCCTGGGGGATGGTTACTTGCTGGAGTGGAAGCTCGACGGCTTGCGCTGTACCGGTGTGCGCAACGGGTCCTCCGTGGGGTTGTTTTCCCGCAACCGCCTCCCCTTCGACTCCCGCTTCCCCCGGCTGTCCAGGGCGCTGGCCGCTCTGCCGGCGGCCAGTTTCACCGTAGACGGGGAGATCGTCGGCTTGGTCGACGGCCGGCCGGACTTCGGCGCACTCGCTCAGGGGGCCGCAGAAGCCGCTGAGTACTGGCTCTTCGACCTGGTGCACCTGCTTGGCCACGACGTCCGCCGGCTGCCCATAGAGGAAAGGAAGGCCCTGCTGGCCAAGCTCGTCCCCGACGAAGGACCGGTCCGGCTGGCACCCTGTGCGGACGGCGACGCGGGGACGATGTTGCACCGGGCCTGCTCCGAGGGGTGGGAGGGCTTGGTTGCCAAGCGCAAGGGCTCTGCCTACCGCTCTGGCCGGTCGTCGGAGTGGTTGAAGTTGAAGTGCGTGTGCCGCCAGGAGATGGTGATCGGAGGATGGACGCCGCCAAAGGGATCGCGCCGCGGCATCGGGGCCTTGCTCGTGGGTTACTACGACGCAGGCCGACTTTGCTACGCGGGGAAGGTGGGCACAGGGTTCTCTGTCGCACTGTCCGAGGAGCTGTGCGCCAAGCTCGAGGCTGAGGGGCAGCACGACTGCCCCTTTTGGCCCATGCCCAAAGAGCGGCCGGTGCGCTGGTGCCGGCCCTCGACTGTGGCGGAGATCGCCTTTAGCAACTGGACGGCCGACGGGCGCTTGCGCCACCCGAGCTTCGTGGCGCTCCGCCACGACAAAGACCCGGCGCTGGTCGTGCGGGAGCGGCCCGCCCCCGAGGCGCGGGCCCGGCGGTCGTAGCCTTTGTCCAGCCAAGGGTCTGACGCCGGGCCGACTTGGGTACGTCTTCGCCAAGACCTAGGGAGGTAGCAAATGGGGTACGCGACAACTGTGCTGCGTGTGGTCACTGGGGCCACCATGGCTGGGCACGGCATTCAAAAGTTGAGCCACGCCTTGGGAGGCCACGGGCCCGAAGGCACGGCCAAAGCGTTCGAGGGAATGGGCTTCACTCCGGGGCGCCAGTTCGCTATGGCGACGGGTATCGCCGAGACGGCCGGCGGTTCGATGATGGCGCTCGGCCTGGGGGTGCCTCTCGCCTGCTCCATGGTCACCGGCGTGATGGCCGGCGCGATCGGCAAGGTTCACTACAAGAACGGCTTTTGGGTCACCGATGGCGGTCTCGAGTACAACCTGCACATCTTGGCAGCCACGTTCGCCGTCGCCGGGGCCGGCGGGGGCGCTCTAACGCTGGACGGGTTGCGGCGTAAGAAGCACCGGGGCTTTGGTTGGGCTGTTGCCCAGCTGGCAGTGGGTGTTGGCGCCGCCGCGGCGGCATTGACCATTGCCGAACGCCAGGCGCAGGCCAAGGGTCTCAGCTCGACGCCTTCGTCCGAGGGCACGCAGACGCCGGGGCACACGGACGCAGACGGCTCGTCGATGGTGGACCTGGCTGGTGACGGCAGCATGCCCGAGTCCGCCGAAGCCCTCTGAGGTTGCCATGTCCAGCCGGGGCCTTGTCCCGCAAAGGTCCTTGTCTAGCCCGCGTCGAGGTGGGCCGGTACACTGGGCACCCAGGCCATAGGAGGTATAGAGCTGTCTAATACGAACGCCAAGGAGCAGGCGATCCTGCTGGAAGGCACGGTGGTGGAGTCGTTGAAGAACGCCACCTTCAGGGTGAAGACCGACAACGGGCATGAGGTGCTCGCCCACAACTCGGGCAAGATGCGCATGCACCGCATCAGGGTGCTGCCGGGGGACAGGGTCCAAGTGGAGATCAGCCCCTACGACCTCAAGCGAGGCAGGATCACCTACCGGTTCAAATAGTCAGCTCACAACGCTTTCGAAGCGCCGGCCCCTCCTGGGTGCCGGCGCTTCGTCGCGCCAGGACGGCTAATGCCATTAGCAGTCCCTAAGGCCGCGCCGCAACTGCGGGCCCCGAGGGTCGCCAGGGCCGGCGGAAAAGTTACTTTGGGCCCAAAGTTTGCCGTCACCGGCGGAGGGCTCGCAAATCTCAATTGGCCTTGCAAGCCGCGATCGGGCCCCTGTCTCCCGGGCCGCCCGGTACAGCGCTTTTGCGTGCCGGACAGCTCGGCGTCTGACCGCCCAGCCCATCGACAAAACGGTACAAATCGGACATCTGGCCCAAAAAGGTAAAACATTCTTAGTGATGCAAAGGCCGCTGGTAAATCGATTATTTGGCCGTAACCCTTGACGTGAAAGCAGTTATCGCTTAGGTTCATATGCGACCAAGAAATAGTTGCCGGTGTGACGCCTAATTCGTCGAACTGAGCCCAGGGGCGTACCCGTCCCGGCTTTGGTACCGGCTTCGCCTGTACGTAGGTGCTTTGGCCGCGCTCGGCCCTTATTGGGTTGATAACGCGTCATTTTGCGTCCCCTGGACGCGCGCGCCCACGTGCCGGCTGGAGAAGACGAGGTACAGGTTTTGAGCCACGAGGGCTTGTTGAAGCGCGTCCTTCGGACGGTCGGCATGCCGGTCGCCTGCAGGGCCAGGGTCGGCGTAGCGGCGCTGTGCGCGCTTGGCGGCCTGTCAGCGGCCACGGCAACGCCAGCATCAGCATCCCCGGCAGTCCCACAGGGACTACCTGCGACAGTGGGTTACTGGGTCGTCAACCGTGCCGGAGGTGTGGCCGCGGCCGGGGGTGCTCCAGAGCTCGGCGGCCTGGGCCCTCAAACGCGCCTCGCCAGGCCGGTGGTGGCAATGGCCGCAGCCCCTGGTGGCACCGGTTACTGGCTGGCGTCAGCCAACGGCGCTGTCTACAGCTTTGGCAGCGCCGGCTACTACGGGGCAGTGACCTCTGAGCGAACGGTGCACCTGAGCGGGCGAGTCGTCGGTATGGCAGCGGCACCCAAGGGCAACGGGTACTGGCTGGCGTCCTCGGACGGCAGCGTTTATGGCTTCGGGCACGCTCCCTACCTCGGTCGTGCCTCCCTGGCCTCACCCCCCCACCGTTCCGGGCATGTCACCGACCGGGTCGTTGCCATCGCTGCCACGCCGGAGGGCGCGGGTTACTGGCTGGTCACGTCCCGAGGCAGCGTGTACAGCTTCGGTCGCGCCAAGTACTGGGGCTCAGCAACTGGCCTTGGGCTCACGATCGTGGGACTGGCGCCGACACCGGACGGGCGGGGGTACTGGATCAGCACGTCCTCGGGACGCGTAGTCGCCTTCGGCGACGCTCGCGTTGTCGGCGCGCCGCAGCGGTCGCCCTCGGGCAGCTTCGTCGGGTTTGCCGCCGAGCGTGACGGGCGGGGTCACTGGCTGGCGCGCCCGGACGGCACGGTCCTCGGTTATGGGCAGGCCAGGAGGTCGTCAGCCGCCGCCTTGGCGCACGCCGCCGTGGCAGTCGTCGCCGATCCTGCTGTTGTCGTGCCCGCAGCGCCCGTGCGTGCTGCGGCCGGGGCGTCTGTGCGAGTTGCCGCTGCCGTCGCGGCCTCACCCGAAGGCCAGGCTGTGGTCAAGTTCGCCCTCGCTCAGGCCGGTAAGCCGTACCAGTACGGGAGTGCCGGGCCTGGTTCGTACGACTGTTCGGGCCTGGCTCAGGCTTCGTGGGCGGTCGCGGGGGTTGCCTTACCGAGGACGGCGGCCGAGCAGTACTACTCCGGTGCGCATGTGCCGCTGAGTGCCCTTCAGCCCGGCGACCTGATCTTTTGGGCAAGTGACCCCGCCGACCCCTCGACGATCTACCACGTGGCTATATCGCTGGGAGGAGACGAGACGGTGCAGGCAACCGAACCGGGTGGCTCTGTACGCGTAATGCCCATCTGGACCGGTGGCGGCCTGGTCCCCTTGGCGACGAGGCCTTAAGAGGCGCTCGCGGGCCGCCACTGCCCCCTGGCGGAAAGTACGTCTCTCAGATCGCTCGGACGGTCGGTCATGATCCCGTCCACCCCGAGGTCGAGCAGGTAGGCCATCTCGGAGGGGTCGTCGATGGTCCAGACGTGGACGGCCTTGCCGGCGGCGTGCGCGAGATCGACGAACGGTCCGTCTACCAGGTACCGCCGGCGGAACCGGAGGGGGACCTGTAAGGCTGCTGTCTTCGTTAGGTGGGGGATGCCGAGGGGCTTCAAGCGGCGTACAGCCTGAGCCCGCGAGGCCAGGGCGAACATGGCGATCTCGTTGCGCCCTGCACTGGTAGCGACGCGCCCGCCCAGTTTTGCGCGGGCACGTGCTGTGCGGCCGCCGGAAAAAGAACCCACGATGACGCGGTCGGCCGCCCGGCAACGCTCCAGTGCAGCCACGACTGCGTCCACGGAGCTATCGGCTTTGAGGTCGATGTTCCAGTTGACATCGGGCCATGCGGCGAGCACTTCCTCCAGGCGAGCGGGCGGGCGACCATCTGCCAGCTGCGAGGTTCCCACGACCGCCCACGGGTGGGCGGCGACCGTCAAGTCGAGGTTCGCCACACGCCGCAGGTCGGGGTCGTGGATGAGCACGCCTACGCCGTCGGACGTGGCGTGCACGTCAGTTTCGATCCAGGTGAAGCCGAGGGACACAGCGCGCTCAAAGGCCGTCCAGGTGTTTTCAGGAGCCTCCTTGGCGCCGCCCCGGTGGGCGAAAGCCAATGGGCCTGCTTCCCTCGACCAAAGGGCGGAGCTGGGTTGCACGCCGCCAGGGTAATCGTGGGCACGAGGTAGTCATTGCCGGGAGTGGGGCGCGGGCCTGCCCAGCGCTCACCTCGCGAGCGCTAGGCCGCGGCGACCGGGTACCGTGCTTGCCGTGCTCAGCATTGAGATTCCTTCAGCCCGCCTCGTACCCGTGGCGGGGGACAGCGGGTGGCTGTGCCGGCTCCCGAGCGCCGTGGTGTGGGTGCCGGGCAGCGGCGACGACGCCATCGAGCTCATAACCACTTGCGCCGGGGCCGACAATGCCGCGCAATTGCTCGGGAGGGTTGCGTCACACCTGGCCGACCCCGATGGCGCCAGCTGGCCTCCGTTCGCCATCTTGGCTGCGAAGGGCCGGGACCTGGTGGCGGTCGTGCACGGGCCGGTGGAGGTCCAGGTCGACCACGAGGCCGGGGTAAGCAAGCTCTACGGGGGCGACGAGATCGGTTCGTGGCTGAACCGGCTTGTCAAGGCTCCGTCCGGGGCCAGCTGCGGCGAGGCGCGGGGACATCTCGACCCCATCGCCGACCTGCGTGAAGGCGTCGTCCGGGCCGGTGGCTTCGCGCTCGTCGCATCAGGGGCCGGCGCCGACGCCGGGCTCCTGCCGGCGGAGGGGGCCAGGGCGGTAGCAGGCACCGCCTCTGACGTGGTGCTGGCCGGGGACCATGTTGCCAGTTCAGCCCAGGCCGGTTCAGCCCAGGCCGGTTCAGCCCAGCCGAGTTCAGTGATGGCCGGCTCGGGATCGTCCGGGTCGGCGCGGGGGGTGGCGCGCCCGGCAACCACCGTGGGCTACGTTCCCGACTTTGACGAGGCCGCCGAGGTGGCCGAGAGCCCCACTGTGGCCGAACCGCGGGCGGTCAGCGCGACGGATGCGACGATCGTGGAGGCCGACGCCGGCCTTTTCACGATCGGCGAGACCGCCTCCGCTGCTCGCCAGCCCGGCCGCCTGGGCCGTCTTACATGGGACAACGGCGAGGTCAATGACCTTTTAGGCCCGGTCCTCCTGGGGCGCGACGTCGCTTCCGACGAGTCCGTCCTGGCTGGCCGGTTGACAGCGATCGTGCCTGGCGGCCAAAACGACAGCATGTCGCGGGTGCATGCCGAGATAACCCGCCGAGGCGACGAGATCGTGGTGGTGGACCGCGGGTCCACCAACGGCACCTTCGTATGGGACGAGCCAGCCAAGGCCTGGCAACGCCTCGCCAGCGGCCAGGCGCAGGCGATCACCCCAGGCACCGTCCTCGCCTTCGGCGAGCGCACAGCGACCTTCGAGGCGCCCTCACGCTGATCGCTCGGGCGAGCCGGCGACAGGAACGCTGATGACTGGGGCAGGGCTCCTCAGCTAGCGCTCAGGTTATAGCCAGGCGCCAGCCCTGCAACGCCCATTAGGGTGAGGACATGGCCGACAAGGCACGCTTCGCCGACGAGGCGATGCCCTTCATGGGCTCCCTGTACAGCGCCGCCATGCGCATGACCCGTAATTCGGCGGATGCCGAAGATCTCGTGCAGGAAACGTACCTCAAGGCTTACCGCGCCTACGGTTCGTTCCAAGAGGGCACGAACCTGAAGTCTTGGCTCTACAAGATCTTGACCAACACGTTCATAAATGCGTACCGCTCCAAGCGCCGCCGCCCCGTGGAGACGGAGATAGATGACGTGGAGGATCTCTACCTGTACCACCGTCTGGGGGGCCTCGAAGCGGCCAATGCGGGGCGCAGTGCCGAGGACCTGGTGCTGGAGCAGTTCAGCGAGGCTGAAGTCAAAGCGGCGGTCGAGTCATTGCCGGAGGCCTTCCGTTTGGCAGTGGTCCTGGCGGATGTCGAAGGTTTTTCCTACAAGGAGATCGCCGAGATCCTCGATGTGCCTATCGGGACGGTCATGAGCCGGTTGCACCGGGGAAGAAAAGCTTTGCAAAAGGCGTTGCACACATATGTCGAGCAGCGCCGTCTTGCCGCACCGGCCTAAAGCCGAGCAGCGGACCAGACAGCACCGGACCAGACAGCACCGGGGCAGACAGCACCGGGGCAGCTAGTACCGGGGCAGCTAGTACAGAGCAGTACCGCAAAGAGCACAGGACAGTAAACGCCGTGGCGGGGAAGGGCCCCATCGCCACCTGACCAGTCGAGTGGACGAATGCAACCATCGGAGCGCCAGTTCCTGGACCCATGCCAGGAAGCCGTTGCCACGCTTTACAGCTTCCTGGACGGTGAGCTGACGGACGACCGGCGTCAGCTGATACGCCACCACCTGGAGGAGTGCGGTCCTTGCCTGCACAAGTACGACTTCGAGGCGGA
>DASSZK010000142.1:0-4339 GCA_035702845.1 Acidimicrobiales bacterium | reverse complement strand
CGGCTCCCTATTGCCCGATGTGCCAGCCGTCGCGTGTTTCGACACGGCCTTCCACGCAACCATCCCGGCACCGGCGTCCACCTACGCCTTGCCGGCCCATTGGCGCCGGCGTTGGCCGCTGCGCCGGTACGGCTTCCATGGGCTCTCTCACTCGTATGCGAGCCGGCGGGCGGCGGAGATGGCGTCCGGTACCGGGCGAGCCGGTGCCCGACGAAGCGGTTCGGGCCTGCGCGTCGTCACCTGCCATTTGGGTGCCGGAGCGAGCCTTGCTGCGGTGCTCGACGGCATCTGTGTCGACACGACCATGGGGTTCACCCCCCTGGAAGGGCTGGTCATGGCCACGCGGTCAGGGACCGTGGACCCTGGCCTCGTCCTGTGGCTGGCCGACCGGGGTGGGATGCAGGTGAGCGAGATCGCTGAGGGCCTGGAGAGCAACGGTGGGCTCCTCGGCCTGGCCGGGACGTCTGATATGCGCGAAGTGCTGAGCCGTGAGGCTGCGGGGGACCAAGACGCCCGTCTCGCCCTCGCAACGTATATGCACCGCCTCCGTGGGATGGTGGCCGCTATGGTGGCTGCCCTGGGAGGTCTGGACGTGTTGGTCTACACAGGCGGGATAGGCGAGAGGTCGGCGGTGGTGCGTGCCCGTTCGGCCGCAGATCTCGGGTTCCTCGGTGTGAATGTCGACGTGGAGCGCAATGCCGCCGCTCGCCCCGATGCCGACATAGCGTCCGAGGCTTCGCCAGTGAGGGTCTTCGTCATCGCTGCGCGCGAGGACCTGGAGATAGCTCGGGGCGTGCGTGGCGCTCTCGCCCTCTAGCTGGGCGAGCTGATAGTGGTGGGCCCGGAGCTGCGCAGGTCGCAGGCGGCGCGCCCGGGCCTGCGCAGGTCGCAGGCGGCGCGCGCGGAGGCTTTGGCCGCGCTGGCGCGCCCGCTTTCTTACCCAGACGAGCTTCCGGTGTCCGGCGAGGCCGGTCGCTTGGCAGACGCCATCCGAGCGCACCAGGTCGTGGTTGTGGCGGGGGAGACCGGCTCGGGCAAGAGCACCCAGTTGCCCAAGATCTGCATCGATGCGGGCCGGGGCACGGCCGGCATCATCGGGCACACCCAACCCCGGCGCATCGCAGCCCGCAGCATTGCCGAGCGCGTCGCTGAGGAGCTCGGGGCAGACGTCGGCAAGCTCGTCGGGTTCAAGGTCCGTTTCACGGACCAGGTAGGTCCGGGGACAGTCATCAAATTGATGACCGATGGCGTGCTGTTGGCCGAGCTCCAGAACGACCCCAAGTTGCGTTCCTATGACACCTTGATAATCGATGAGGCCCACGAACGAAGCCTCAACATAGACTTCATCTTGGGTTACCTGAAGCGTTTGTTGCCATCACGCCCGGATCTGCATGTTGTGATCACCTCCGCCACGATCGACACGGAGCGTTTCGCTGCGCATTTTGACGGAGCGCCGGTCATAGAGGTGACCGGTCGCACTTTCCCGGTGGAGATCCGCTACCGCCCTTACGGCGATGCCGGCTTGGCGGCGGGTAACGCCGAAGGTCTAGCCGGCTCGGTCGCCGGGACGAGCGACGTGCGGGTAAGCGACGGCGGGCAGCCGCTCGTCTACGACGAGGTGGAGGCCGTATGTGACGCGGTCGGCGAACTGTGCTCGGTCGGCCCGGGCGACATCCTTGTATTCCTCCCGGGAGAAAGGGAAATACGGGACGCTGCAGACGCCTTGGCCAAGTGTGCGCCAGAGCCATTAGAGATCCTTGGGCTTTATGGCCGGCTCAGCAGCGCCGACCAGCACCGCATATTCGAACCGCACAGCGGCCGGCGCGTTGTCCTCGCTACGAACGTGGCCGAGACCTCTCTCACCGTCCCCGGGATCCGCTTCGTTGTAGACACCGGGACGGCTCGGGTGTCGCGCTACAGCCGCCGGACCAAGGTTCAAAGGCTCCCGATCGAACCGGTCTCCCAAGCCTCAGCCAACCAGCGATCGGGTCGCTGCGGGCGCACTGGGCCGGGCACCTGCATAAGGCTTTACTCCCAAGAGGACTTCGACGGGCGCCGAGCGTTCACCGAGCCCGAGATCCTCCGGACCAACCTCGCCTCTGTCGTTTTGCAGATGGCCGCTATCGGCCTCGGGCCGGCCGAGGACTTCCCGTTCATCGACCCGCCGGAGCGCAGGAATATCAATGACGGCGTGCTGTTGTTGCGCGAGATCGGTGCCTTCTCAGGTGCCGAGGACGATTTGACGGCACTGGGTCGCAAACTTGCCCGCTTGCCGCTCGATCCCCGCCTTGGGCGAATGGTGCTCGAAGCGGACAGATTGGGCTGCCTCCCTGAGGTCCTCGTTATAACTGCCGGACTTTCGGTCCAGGACCCGCGTGAGCGGCCAGCCGACAAGCGCGAGGCCGCCAACGCCCTGCATGCCCGTTTCGACGATCAGGGTTCCGACTTCCTCTCTTATGTTTCATTGTGGGATTACCTTTACGAGCGGCGTGAGGAACTGAGCTCCGGCCAGTTCCGCCGGTTGTGCGGTAAGGAGATGATCTCGTACCAGCGAGCGCGCGAGTGGCAGGACGTACGTTCCCAGCTGGCAGATCTGTGCCGGCAGCTCGGCTTGGGGGTAGCAAAGGGCTCTCGCCCGCGAGGGCGGCTAAACGACGCTGAAAAGGCCATGGTGCACCAGGCCCTGCTGGCCGGCGTGCCTACCCAGGTCGGGGCCCGTGAGGGGGAGCGCGCCGACTTCGCCGCTCCGCGCAGTACCCGCTTTGCTATTTGGCCGGGCTCAGCCGTGGCTAAGCGGCCACCTCGCTGGGTAATGGCGGCGGAGCTGGTGGAAACCGGCCGGCTATGGGGCCGTACGGTCGCTCCGGTCCAGCCGCGTTGGGTCGAGAAAGCGGCTGCGCATTTGCTTAAGTGGTCATACAGCGAGCCATTGTGGGATGCGTCTCGCGCCGAGGCTTACGTGGTGGCCCGGGCAACGTTGTACGGGCTGGCCGTGGTGCCCGGGAGGCGGACGGAGCTGGCACGCTCTGACAGCGAACAGGCTCGCGAGTTGTTTGTCCGCCATGCGCTCGCCATGGGGGACTGGGAACGGGCGCCCGATCTCGTCGGATCCAATATCCAAACCCTGGAGGGGCTGCGAGCCCTGATGCAGCGGGCCAGGCGTCAGGATCTCATGGTCGGCGAGGAAGCGCTGGTCCGCTTTTATGAAGGCCGGCTGGGCCGCGACGTAGTGTCCGCAGCAACGTTCGAGCGCTGGTGGCGAAAACTTTCCTCAGAGCAGCGCCACGCGCTGGTTGCTAGTGAGAGCGACCTCCTGCCCCATGATGGCGCGTCGGTGGGGGACGAGAAGTTCCCCGACTCCTGGGCGTTGCCGGCTGGTGGCGCGCTTTGCCTGGAGTACAACTGGGAACCGGGTAGCGACGACGACGGGGTTGTAGTCGAAGTACCGGTAAGGGACCTGGCGCGCCTCGACCGAGAGGGTATCGAGTGGCAGGTGCCGGGGCTTCGAGAGGAGCTGGTTACTGCGCTTTTGCGTTCCCTGGACAAACAGATCCGTCGCCAACTCGTCCCTGTGGCCGAGCACGCCAAGGAGTTCGTGGCCGAGGCGCAACCCTCGGACGGTCGCCTGGCCGATGTCCTCGCCCGTTTCGTGTCCAGCCGTAGCGGCACTGCTGTGGGGCCCGAAGACTTCGACTGGGCCAGGGTGCCTGCCCACCTTCGCCCCACCTACAGGGTCATAGGCGAGAGCGGGGATGTCCTGGCGCGCGCCAAGGAAACTCCCGCACTTTTGCACCAGCTCCAGCCCCGCTTCGAAAAAGCTCTGCAAGACGCGGCGAGCTCGGCGGCTCTTGCTTGGGGCCCTGCGGGCATAACGGCCACTTCGTGGGAGTTCGGTGACCTGCCGGCCGAGTTCACGCCCTACTGGCAGGGTTACCCCCTGCGGGGCTACCCCGTCCTCGCAGACGAGGGCGATCACGTCAGGCTGGTCGTGACTAGCGACAGCGCCCGAGGCACCGAAGTGATGCGAGCGGGCCTGCGCCGGCTCGTTTGGCTGGGCCTGCCTGCCCGGCGCCAGCTGCTTTCAGCGTTGGAGAACATGCTCGACAACCCGGCCCGCCTAGCTATAGCCGGGCTCGGGCCTATCGCGCACGGGTCCCCGCGCCGCCTGGCTCAAGACGTCCTCGAATCAGCGCTCGATCGAGCCATCGCCCAGCACGGCGCCCTACCTCACGATCCCGTTTCGTTCTCTGAGTTGTTGGGCTTTGTCAAGGGTTCAGTCGACCAGCTGTCGCGGGCACAGATGCGGGCGGCCGCCCGGGTCATCCGTGCACTGTTCGAT
>DASSZK010000052.1:0-11160 GCA_035702845.1 Acidimicrobiales bacterium | reverse complement strand
CGGCTCTGGCTCGGGGTCAGTGCCTGACTTCGCCGACGACCAGGAGCAGCCCGCCCGCTAGGGCGATCACGGCGAACGCAGGGACCGCGTGAGGGCCTGCCAACCCGAGGACCGCGCCACCGCCGAGGGAGCCGGCAGCGATCCCGACGTTGAAGGCGGCCGACGCCCAGGCATTGGCGACATCGGTGCTGCCGGGAGCGACAACCAGGATCCTGTTCTGGTTGGCGATGTTGAAAGCGGTCAGGGCCAAGCTGGCGAGGGTGCTCACCGCTATAGCGGCCCAAGCCCAAGTCCCCAGGGCGAACAGAACCGCCATTCCGGCAAGGAGGGCGCCTGCGGGGGCGATGCTGGCGAACTTCGGGTGCCGGTCAAAGAGGGCTCCTGCTCCCACCACGCCGACTATGGAACCCAGGCCGGCTACCAAAAGAGCGCTCGGGACGCTCTGGGCAACGAGGTGCGACACGCGCTCTAAGTACGTGGTGATGTAGGTGTAGGTGCAGAAGTACCCGGTCACCACGAGAACCGTCGCCCCCGTCACCATGAGATAGCGGCCCCGGTCGGGAGCAGACCCTGTGGAGGCGTGCGTGACCTGGGGGTGGTAGGGCGGGAGGGCGTATAGGCAGGCGGCCGCCAACGCCACGCCCAGGCCCGATAGGACCAGGAAAGGAAGGTGCCAGCCGCCCTGTTGGCCGAGCCAGGTCGCGGCGGGGACACCGAGGACGACGGCCACGGAACCGCCACCCAAGACACCGGCGATGGCACGCGCCCGGATGCGAGCCGGGAAGAGGCTGGCCGCTGTGACGACCGCAATCGACCAGAACACCGAATGGGCGAAGGCCATGAGCAGTCGCATGGCCATCAGCCACCAGTAGCTGTTGGTCAACGACGACCCGAGTGCGGCAAGCGAGAAGGTCCCGAGCACCACGGCCAGCACCTGCCTGCGGGGAAGATCCTTGGTCAAGTTGGTAAGCGGCACCGACATCACCGCCACCACAACGGCATAAGTTGTCACCAGGAGCCCGATTGCGGGGACGCTGACGTGCAGGCCGCGTGCCATTGTTGGCTGCAGGCCGACAGGGACGCTTTCGTTGGTCACGAAGCAGAAGGCGGCAGCGGCCAACGTGGCGAGGGCCACGGCCGCACCCATCGGGTGGTCTTCGTGCATGACCGGGGCCGCAGGCTCCGCCCCGGGGCCGACGGGCCTCGTGATGTCGCTGTTGGATGTCTCCCTGCGCATGGTCCCCGTGCTCACTGCGATGCTCCTCGGGCTTTTCGCCAGGAGACCGTCCCGACCCTACCGGCCTTGCCCCGCGCGCCGGATCCCCTGTCGGTGCCATCATCGGTCGGGACGCGCCCGATCCAAGGCCGCGCCCGCAGGTCGCATGTACCAGGGTCAAGGTCAGGCCCAAGGTCCCATGTGCCGGGGAGTGCGCTATCGGCCAATATGGCAGGGTGAGCGACAACTCCCGCGAGCCTCAGCTGATAGTCGTCCATCCCGAAGGGCCTGGCAGTTTGACGCCGGCGCCGTTTTCGCCCGGGCCCGGCACGGAGCAGGTGGTAACGGGGGCACGAGGCGAACCTGGCGGGCGCAGTGAAGGTACAGACACCCGAGATCCAGCTGCAGCACCGGGCGGCGCGCCTGAGGACAACGAAACGGTTGAGCGCCCCGCCAAGGTCATGCGCATAGGTTCCATGATCCGCCAGCTGCTCGAAGAGGTGCGCCAGTCCCCATTGGACGAGCCGGGGCGCCGGCGGTTGCGCGAGATCTATGACACGTCACTGAGCGAGCTGCAAGAGGGCCTTTCACCCGACCTGCGCCAAGAGCTCGTGCGCATGGCACCCGCTTTCCACCCTGAGACGGTCCCGAGCGAATCGGAACTACGTGTGGCGCAGGCGCAGCTGGTGGGATGGTTGGAAGGGCTCTTCCATGGCATCCAGGCAACCCTGTACGCCCAGCAGATGGCCCAGCGGGCGCAGATGGAGGAGGCGAAGCGGCGTGGCTTGCCGAGCGGCCGGCTGGGCGGCGACGACCACGAGGACCGCCCCATGCCGGGGACCTACCTGTAGGAGCTCAGCTCGCACTGGGCCGACCTCGCACTGGGCCGACCTCGCACTGGGCCAACTCGGGGGGCTACGCGAACAGGGAAGGCTGCGCTGCTCTCATCAGAGGGCAAACCGTCGCACCCATGCGCTAAATTCGGTAGAACAACACCGCTGTAAGTTTGTCCACAGCGGAGAGCCGTTGTTCCACAGTTGAGCCCCGGCGCTCCACAGGTTGGGCACAGGAGGGCCCACAGGGCCCGCATTGAGGAGGGCCCAGTTTGGCCAGCACCGGTCGTGCTGCTTGGAGGAGCGTCCGCCCTCTGGGCCAGCGCGGGGTGGAGGAGTAGATGGCGGGCTCCTTCGCACATCTGCACCTGCACACTGAGTTCTCGATGCTCGACGGTGCCGCCCGCGTCGAAGAGGTCGTCAAACGTGCGTCCAGCGACGGCCAACCCGCCATCGCCATCACGGACCACGGCAACATGTACGGGGTCCTGGACTTCTATAAGGCGGCGAACAAGGTGGGTGTCAAGCCCATCATCGGCATCGAGGCCTACATGGCGGGGGAGGACCGCCGTGAACGCCCAATGCGCAGGGGCCGCGTCGACGACACGGGTGGCGACCAAGACGAGGGCGAGAAGCTCTATTACCACTTGACCCTGCTTGCCGAGAACAACACCGGTTACCAAAACCTGATGAAATTGTCATCAGAGGCCTACCTGACTGGTTACTGGTACAAGCCGAGGGCGGACTGGGAGCTTCTCGATCGTTACCACGAGGGCGTAATAGCCACGACTGGGTGCCTGGGGGGTCTTGTCAACCAGGCCCTTCTACGAGGAGATTTCGAGCAGGCGACGGCGCATGCTGCCCGTTTCCAGGAGATTTTTGGCCGCGACAACCTGTTCATTGAAATCCAGGACCATGGTCTCGAAAAGCAACGCAAGACGAACCCACAGCTGGTCGAGATAGCCAAGCGCATTGGCGCCCCACTTGTGGCGACCAACGACTCGCATTACACGACTCGCGAAGACCATCTTGCCCACGACGCCCTGCTTTGCGTGCAGACGGGCTCGACGATGGACGACCCCAAACGCTTCCGTTTTGACGGGTCGGAGCACTACCTCAAGACAGCGGCGGAGATGCGGTCGCTGTTCGCAGAGGTACCGGAGTCCTGCGACAGCACACTGTGGATAGCAGAACGGGCGGATGTCAAGATCGAGCTCGGCAAACCGAAGCTCCCTGAGTTCCCCTTGCCCGAAGGTTTCCCTAGCTCCGACGATTACCTGCGCCACCTCACGTACGAGGGAGCCGTTTTCCGCTACGGCTCGCCGCTTCCGGCCAAGGTGACCGAGCGCTTGGACTTCGAGCTCGGCGTCATCGCCAACATGGGTTTCTCGGACTATTTCCTCGTCGTTTGGGACCTGATCCGCCATGCCCGCGAGTCCAAGATACGTGTCGGCCCAGGGCGCGGCAGCGCGGCCGGATGCTGCGTCGCCTATTGCCTGCGCATCGTCGACCTGGATCCCATCCGCTACGACCTTCTTTTCGAGAGGTTCCTCAACCCCGGGCGTAAACAGATGCCCGACATCGACATGGACTTCGACGAGCGCTACCGCGGCGAGATGATCCGCTACGCGTCGGAGCGCTGGGGCTGGGACCACGTAGCGCAGATAGTGACGTTCTCGACAATCAAGGCGCGCGCTGCCGTGCGCGACGCCGCCCGTGTGCTCGGTTACCCCTACAGCGTCGGCGACCGCGTCGCCAAGGTCATGCCCCCACTGGTCATGGGCCGTGACACACCGCTCTGGGCGTGCTTCGAGGAACACCCGAAGCACTCCGATGGCTACAAGGTGGCGACCGAGCTGCGGGAGATGTACGCCACCGACCCCGACGTCAAGAAAGTCGTCGACGTGGCCAAGGGCCTGGAGGGCCTGCGCAGGCAGGACGGTATCCATGCCGCCGCCGTGGTGATCTCCAACGACCCCCTGACCGAGTACCTGCCGGTGCAGCGCAAGCCCGAGCCAGGCGGCAAGCCAGAAGACGCGCCCATCGTCACCCAGTACGAAATGCACGCCGTCGAAGAGCTCGGGCTGTTGAAGATGGACTTCCTTGGCCTTCGCAACCTGAGCGTCATCGAGCGGACCCTCGACATGGTCGAGGCGGGCACGGGTATGCGCCCCGACATCGACAACCTCCCCGTTGACGACCCTCTCACCTACGAGCTCCTGCAGCGGGCCGAGACGGTGGGGGTGTTCCAGCTCGAGGGTGCCAACATGCGGGCGCTGGTGAGGGCGTTGGCGCCGACATCGATCGAGGACGTGGCCGCTCTCGTCGCCCTGTACCGGCCCGGGCCGATGGCGGCGAACATGCACTACGACTACGCCGACCGCAAAAACGGCCGCAAGGAGATCACCTCGGTCCATCCTGACGTCGGCGAAGTCCTGGGCGACACCTACGGGCTCATGATCTACCAGGAGTCCATGATGCGCGTGGCCCAGCGCTTTGCCGGGTACTCCCTGGCGGAGGCCGACACCCTGCGCAAGGCCGCGGGCAAGAAGGTCCGCGAGATCATGGCCAAGGAGCGGGAAAAGTTCGTCGCCGGGTGCGTGAAGACGGGTTACGGCGAGCAAGTGGGCTCGGCCCTGTTCGACATCATCGAACCGTTCGCCGACTATGCGTTCAACAAGAGCCACGCCTTCGGCTATGGGCTCGTGTCGTACTGGACCGCCTGGCTCAAGGCCAACCACCCGGTCGAGTACATGGCCAGCCTGCTGACGAGCGTCAAAGATGACAAGGACAAGATGGCTGTGTACCTGGCCGAGTGCCGGGCCATGGGCATCGAGGTCCTGGTGCCCGACATCAACCTGTCGGCCTCGGACTTCACCGCCGTGCGGGGCGGCACCGGGCCGGACGCCTCCGATAAGGGCCGCATCCCGTTTGGCCTGTCAGCCATCCGCAACGTCGGCGAGGGCCTTGTCGAGCGCATCATGGTCGAGCGGGCCCAAAACGGGCCTTTCAAGGACTTCTACGACTTCTGCAACCGCGTCGACCCTGTGGTGCTCAACAAAAGGACGGTCGAGTCGCTCGTCAAGGCCGGTGCCTTCGACTGCCTCGGCCATCCCCGCCAGGGCCTGTGCCTGGTCTTCGAGCAGGTCGTCGACCGTGCCGTCGCCCGGCGCCGCGAGGAGGACCAGGGGGTGCTCAGCCTTTTCGGGGCCAGTGCCGAGGGAGGGGACAAGCTTTACGACGACTCCCGGGTGCCCATACCGGACCAGGAGTTCGACAAGCACACCAAGTTGTCGTTCGAAAAAGAGATGCTCGGCCTGTACGTGAGCGACCACCCTTTGGTAGGGGCGGAGGCGGCTTTGAAGCGCCATACGGACTGCACGATCATCGACCTGCGCGAAGGAGCGAGCGCCCCCGTCGGAGGGGCTCAGGCGGGTGGCCGGGCCGCCGAGCGCTGGGTCGGCGGGGTCGTGACGGGTCTTTCCCGCAAGTACACCAAGCGCGGCGAGCTCATGGCCACCTTCATCTTGGAAGACCTCCAGTCCTCGATCGAGGTGTTCGTCTTCCCTCGCACCATGCAAGAAATCGGTCACCTTCTGGCGGACGACGCCGTGGTTTGCGTGAGGGGCCGCTTGGACCAACGCGACGACGTACCCAAGCTGGTGTGTTCTGAAGTAAGGCGTCCCCAGTTGAGCCTGGACGGCGCCGAACCGGTCCACGTGGTCCTCCCGGTGCACGCTCTCGACGACGACCGGGTGGCTCGCCTCCGGGCGTTGCTAGCCGAGCACCCAGGGGAGTCGCCCGTGTACTTGCACGTGGGGACCAAGGTGGTGCGTTTGGCGGCCGAGTTCAACGTCAACGCCAGTCCGGGCCTGCTCGCTGAGCTGCGTGTACTACTTGGACCAGCATGTTTGTGGAACGGAGAGCCCGTAAGCGGCTAACCTTGGAACTGTCCCCGGCCAGTGAGGAGTGACGACCGACATGACGTTCGATGTCGAGACGAAGGATTGCACGGCACTATCGGACACGGAGATCGCCGAGATGGGTGACCTCGTTGCCGATGGCCCGACCGGCCTGGACATCGGGCTGCTTTCCAAGCAACGTGATGAGTGGGTCCTGATCACTCAGGTTCGCGATGGCGCGGCTTTGCTGGGCTTTTCGTTTTGCACTCTCGAGCGCATCGGGGGTACGCCTTGCGTGCTCTGGGGCATGTTGTCGGTCAAGCGGTGCCCTGAGCGCGAGGCCGTGCTCGACGCCCTGCGCGCTGACCAGTTCCGCAAGGCAGTCCTCGCCTTCCCCGACGAGGACGTCCTGGTCGCCACACGGCTGCGCAGCCCCGGCGGCTTCGCTGCCTTTGCCGGCCTGGAGGAGATCTGCCCTCGTGCCGGCTACAAGGTCACCGGAGAGGAGCGAGCATGGTCGCGCCGGTTGGCCAAGCGCTTCGGCGCTGAAGGCCGGGTCGACGACCGTAGCTTCATCCTGAAGGGCGACGGCTCGGCTTCCCCGGTGTTCGACTACGAGCCGGAAGAGGTCCCTGAAGTTGCTCCCGAGATCGCCGAGCTCATGGCCACTTTGGACCAGGAGCGCCGGGATGTGCTGATCGCCTTCGGCTGGGCCATGTCCGAGGAGCTGGCCTCGGGTTTCAAGTCCTGAGCCGTCGAGCCAGGACGCGGTAGCTCCGCCCAGGCTGAGCGCCAAGCGGCTTGGGCTGCTCGACTTAGCGCCTGGGCACCACTGCTTCGACAACCTTCTGGCAATGCCCGTTGACGGGCGGTTCCAGCGCCACTACCAGATAGGTCCCCGGTTTGAGGTTGGCGATGTCGCGTCCCAGTCTCTCGAGTGAAGCGGCCAGACGCGGGTCGCTGCACGCCATCACCTGCGGGCGCCCGCTCCACAAGAAGTGGCACCACATTGCCTCTCTCTCAACAGTGACGACGAGCGGCCCGCTGGTCTGGGCGAGGGCGACCGACGGGTGGTCAGGGCGCCTTTCCCAAAAGGGGACGGCCGGTCCGTGGAAGCCGAGCAAAGGCGCGTTCTCGGGGTGCAGCAGAGGCCGGATCAACTTGGCCGCTCGGCGCCCGGTGATGCGCCCGACCGGCACCGGTGCCCCACTCGTCACCAAAGCCTCCGGCTCCGACGGGTCCGGGACCATGTCGGGGTCGCTGACCACAGTTATGTCGACCAGGTCGTAGGGTGCCAGGCGCTGGTCGACGACATCGGGGCTCCAGGCCCGCACGAGCGCGCCCGAGTCAAGGTCGACCCCGGCGCAGTGACGTCGCCCGGTCGAGACCACCATTAGCCGCAGCCTCGTACCGGGTGTGTCATGAAGGCGGGGTAAGGAAGCCCCAATACCTGAACTTGTAAGCATCTAAGCCAATGTTGCCCGCTGGCGGCACGCTAGCGGTGGATGGTGGCCACGCAAGGGTGGTCCGGCGGGCGGGCTCAGCTCAACAGAGCACCTAGGTCTTCGACCGTGCCGACCGGGAGGCGGCAGCGATAACCCTCGCAGACGAAGGCCAAGCCGGCGCTGTCGGGCCCCGGCCGCCCTTCCCACAACGGGGAGGGGAACGGTTTCCCCCACGCCAGCACCGTGCCGGGGAGGTAGCGCTCATGGACGCAGGCGACCAGGTCCGGGCGGTCGCCGGCGACCACTACCTGCCGCCCTGGCCGCTCCAATAGATCGGCCGCACAGGCCATCGCCGGGAAGGCGGCCGGCGTGCGACCGAGGGCTCCGGCCAGGCGGTGAAGGACGCGGCGGCCCGTCTCGCGCAGGTCTTCATGCCCGGTGAGCTCAGCCAAACGGGCGAGCGCTGCCAGGGCGGTCGCGTTGGCCGATGGCGTGGCGCCGTCGTAGAGATCGGCCATCCTGGCTACCAGGCCTTCTGCATCCTCGCCGCAAGTAAAGAACACGGTGTCGCTCTCGCTGTAGAAAAGACGCACCATCTCGCGCGCCGTCTCTTCGGCGACTTCCAGCCAGCGCGGCTCGCCGGTGGCTTCGAAGACCCGGGTGAAAGCCTCCACCAACCAGGCATAGTCGGCGGCGAACGCCAGAGGCCCTGCAGCGCCCTGGCGCCACGACCGTAGCCAGCGCCCGTCTGGGCGGCGCAGGTTCTCTTGGAGCATCTCGGCTGTCTGTACGGACAAGCTCACCCAATCGGGGCGGTCAAATGCGGCACCGGCGTACGCGAGGGCGGCGACGGCCATGGCATTCCATTCGGTCACCACCTTGTCATCGAGCCCCGGGCGGCGCCGGTGGCTGCGCCGTTCGTACAAGGCCATGCGCCCTTGCTCTATCGCCGGCGACCTGCGCAGGTCAGCCAAGCCCGGCCGCCACAAGATATTGCGACCTTCCCAGTTGCCCTCGGCTGTGGCCCCGTACCAGTCGGCCACGTCTGCACCAGCCACCTGATCGATCTCCGAGCGGTCCCAGGTGTAAAAGAGCCCCTCGACGCCTTCGCTGTCCGCGTCCTCGGCCGCTGCCCAGGCACCCGTGTCAAGGCGCATCGGAGGGGAGAGAAGGTAGCCCACCGTCTCTTCGACCACCTGGGCGTAGCGAGAGCTACCGGTCAATTGCCACGCGATCGTGTAAGTGCGCACCAATAAGGCGTTGTCGTAAAGCATCTTTTCGAAATGGGGGACCAGCCAGCGCCGGTCGGTGCTGTAGCGGGCAAAGCCTCCGCCCAGGTGGTCGTAGATCCCACCCGAGCTCATGGCGTCGAGTGCCCGGCACAGGGCGGACAGAGCCTGGGCGTCGCCATTACGCCGGTAGTGGACGGCCAGGAGCTCGAGCGTGGCCGGCTGGGGGAACTTGGGGGCACCCCGGTTGCCGCCCCACTCGGGGTCATGGCGCGCGAGTACAGCTGCCGCAGCTTCGCCCAGCACTCGGCCGGGAAGCGTACCCGCCCCTTGACCGGCATTTGGGCCCGCCCCGAGATGGGCTTCTCCGGGCAAGGACGAGCCACGACGTACTGCCTCCGTGAGGCGCTCGGCATCCTCGGTTATGGCATCGCGCGCCGATCGCCATAACTCCTGCACCCGCCGGAGCAGGTCGAGGAAGTGCTCCTTGGGCAGGTAGGTCCCGGCCCAAAAAGGCCTGCCGTCCGGTAGGGCCAGCACGGTCATGGGCCAGCCACCACCCCCGCTCACCAGTTGGACTGCCTCCATGTACACGGCGTCGATGTCCGGTCGTTCCTCGCGGTCCACCTTCAGGGGGACGAAGCCTGCGTTCAAGACCTCGGCTACAGAGCTGTCCTCGAAGCTCTCGTGGGCCATTACGTGGCACCAGTGGCAGGCCGAGTACCCGACCGAGATCAGGACGGGCACATCTCGCACTCGAGCTTGTTCGAAGGCCTCGTCGCACCAGGGCCACCAGTCGACAGGATTGCCTGCATGTTGGCGTAGGTAGGGGCTGGCTTGCTCGGCGAGCCGGTTCATTCTTCAGTATCCTGCCACTTGCCACGATGCTCGGGTCCCGACACCCGTGGCCGGGTGGTCCAGAGTTGGACCACCCGGCGACGGGGAGTTACTTGTACCCGTAGGCAGTCGTCGTGGTGGTCCCACTGGCGGCCGCCTTCGTGGCTGGGGCCACGAGGGCTGCGGGCCTTATGAGCTCCCAAGTGCCGCCGAAGGCTACGACCCCTTCGCCGTGGGACTGCCCAGGACCGGTGTCCTTCACGAAGGTGTAGAGCGGGTAGCCGTCGAACGTGACCTCCTTGGTCGTCTTCGTGAGCGGCAGGAACCCGACCTCACCCGTGACGCCAGGCCCGAGATCGATGTGCGTGGTCGACTTGCTGACCACTACCGGTGGCCAAAAACTGAGGCACTTGCCGGTGCAAACCATTTTGTTTGCCGAATTTGACAGCGTATAGAGGCTGAAGCCCCGCGAGTTCACGAGAACAGCTCCGTAGGTGCCGGCGTGGCCGGCGCCGAGCGTAGGTTGAGTGGCAGCCGAAGCCGTCCCTCCTGCAATGGTGGCCAGACCCAAGAATAAGGTTGCAAGCCCCGTGGTGCCCGTCAGCATGCCGGCGCGGCCTGTGCGCGTTCTGTTGTTCGAGCGGGACGGGGGCGTAGTGGTTTTACCTGTGAAGTTCGCCATGTCGGCTCCTTTACTCTTCAGTTCTTCGTTTTTACGGCAGTCCCGTGCTGCCCGCGGTGGCCGGCCCCGCCTTCGGGTGCGACCGGTCGATGGGTAGTACGCACGCGGCGCTAGCAGGGATGCCCGAAGGGCATCTGTCACCAGTCCTACTGCGTATTACCAGCGCAGAGGGTGGGGGGCACCGCCACCCTCGAGACCAGACTGGGGGCAGAGCAAATGGACAGCCTCGTGACAGGCAACCGGCTACGGCACCGTGGGTGGCGCCAACGGGAAGCCCCGGGGCGCCCGCTCACCCGTCGTCGTGCGTGGTCGGTACCGGCGGTCGGAGGTGCCGCCTTGCTAATGGCGAGCGGTGTGGTGCACCTGTACCTGTACTTCAACGGTTACGGGCCCGTACCGACGATCGGGGATCTTTTCCTGTCCCAGTTCGCTGCCTGCACCCTTGTTGGCGCCGCCATAGTGACAACCCGCGGGTTTGTCGCCCCAGCCGCAGGTGCGCTGCTGGCTATGGCGACCCTTAGCGGTTACCTCCTCAGCCTTATGGTCAAGCTCTTCGGCTTCCGTGAAGTGCCGACGTCTTACGGAGCTGCTGCCGGGGGTTTGGAAATAGGTGCCTTCGCTGTCCTTGCCTCCGTCAGCCTGGCGCGGTTCTTGACTGGCGCAGCTGCTGCCAAGCGCGCCTTGACAGGCACCCGGCGTGCAGGACTGGTAGGTGTGCCGTCCCTGGTTATCGCTGCGACGCTCGCCTTGAGCTTGGAGTTGTTACTGGTTAACCCGGTGGCAGGGGCAGGCACTGGGGCCGCCACTTCTAATTCTGGTGCCGCCACGGTCGTTGCGGTCCGCCTGGCGCCTTACGGCACCGTACTGGCGACGCCTGGCCACATGCCCCTATACCTGCTCTCGGATGAGAAGCCCGGGCACACTACCTGCAATGCCGGGTGTTTATCCATCTGGCCGCCGTTGCTGCTGGCCGCCCACCAGCGGGGCCCGCAAGCTGGCGCCGGCATACGAGGCAC
>DASSZK010000275.1:0-14344 GCA_035702845.1 Acidimicrobiales bacterium | reverse complement strand
GGGAGCTATGCGGCCCTGACGCCACGGCTGCCGTTATGACAGCAGTTATCTCCGCGCCGACGAGCTCGTCTTGGCGCAACAACGCGTCCCGGAGAGCCTCGACAACATGGGAATTGACCTCGATCACTTGACGCGCGGCAGCTTTGGCGGCGTCGAGAAGACCCTCCAGAGCCCGGCGTGAGCTTTCGTCCGAAAGCACCTTGGACACGATGTTGCCGGACATGTGTGCCGCATCCAGCGAAACCAGGCTGCCGCCCATGCCGAACGTGCCGACCATTTGCGCGGCCAATTGTGTTGCCGCAGCCAAGTCGCCCGAGGGCCCGGTGCCCGCCTCGCCGAAGAACACCTCCTCGGCCACCATGCCGCCCATGGACACCTGAAGCAGCGAAATGCATTCACTTCGCGTACGCGTGAAGCGCTCCTGCGACTCGGAGTGACCTAGCAAGCCGAGCGATTCGCTGCGCTTGATGATGGACAGGACATCGAGGCGCCGGCTAGGCGCACAGAAATATGCAACGGTGGCATGGCCGGCCTCATGGGTGGCTATAGCCACCCTCTCGTCCGGGGTGTAGACGACAGGCTGGGTCATCCCCAGCTCCTGGGTGAGCCGCGCCTTGTGGACGTCTTCTAAGGTCATGGCGGAGCGCCCGGAACGTAACGCCCACACCAGGGCCTCGTCGAGAAGGTGCTCGAGCATCACCGGCGAGTAACCGAACGTCGAACCAGCCAGCGTGTCGCGTACTTCCGGCTCGTCGAGCTCGGCTACGTGGGCCTTTTTCGCCAGGTAATAATCCAGCACTTCGCGCCGGCCGTCGCGGTTGGGCACGTCGACGCGGATAGTGCGGTCAAAACGCCCTGGCCGCAACAGCGCCGGATCCAGGTCGGCAGCGCGGTTGGTGGCGCCGATCACGAGGAAATTGGCCGGGGCCACGACTCTCTTGCGGATGGCACGGTGCTGGGGCAGCCACCGGTTCACCGAATCGATGACGGCGTTGACCATGCGGATCTGGCGAGGAGGGACATCGAAAGACTGCAGCTGGATCAAAAGTTCGTTGACGACACCCGCGACACCTTCTCGGCCGGGCCCTGCTCCCATACCTCCCCGGGCGGCTCCGATGGCGTCGATCTCCTCGATGAAGCCGACCGCCCCACCTTCCTTGCGGGCGTAATTTTGCAGTGCGCGGAAATAGGAACGGATCTTGCGGTTGGTCTGCCCGTAGTACATCGACTGGAACGCAGACGATGAAACAAACAGGAAGGGGACGCCGGCCTCAGCCGCCATGGCCTTGGCTATATATGTTTTGCCCGTCCCCGGAGGCCCTTCAAAAAGGATGGCGCGCCGGGCGTTCCCGCCCATGCGTTCCGAGAACGTACGATGGGCGAGGAAGAGGTTGAGTGTCTTTACCACCTCTTCGACCACTGCGCCCGCCCCGACCACGTCGGAGAGACGGACGTTGAGCTCTTCAGGACGGTAGAGCACGTGGGGCGACCGCCCGGCCATAAGCAACGGGCCGGCCATGGTGACCGCGAGCACCAGCACCAGGACGAACCCGGGCATGTAAGGGACGTAGCTCGACGGGATGCCGACGTGGAACCAGTTGAAGTCCCCCTGGGCCGCTGCGTACTGCGCCTGCGCCTTTGCGTAGAAGATCTGAGCAGCCACATGAGCCTGGGCCGCCCCCATCTTGAGCAGCATCGAGGTGCCGACGAAGCGGTACTTCATGTGCGCGCCGAACCCAGGCAGCCAGGCCTTGTCGAGCAAGCTCTGTGCGTGCGCTTCAAGCGCAGTTGCACGGGCAAATGCGCGGGTGGCCTGGGCCCGGTGGGCGAAGCCCGCAACGGTCCGGCCCACCACGACCACGGCCACCAAGGCCAGGAAGCCGGTGAGATAGCGCAGGCGCCGTTGGCGCGTGCGCTCACGGGCGACAGTTACGTCGGCGTCACGAAGGACGCCAACCGATCCGAGCGCCGCCAGCTCCATATCGCCCATCCCTCCCAAGCGTCCAGCTCCAGGTGACGGAGTCTAAGTCGACCTCTCGAGTAGGTCCTCGTGCTGTTCCTTAGGGCATACAGTCCGGCACTGTGCGTGGCGACTTGGGCTCAGCGCGACATCGGACGGGCGCTCCCGTTTCTTCTATCCCCCGCTTCGGCAGCTACGAGCGGGGCCACGTTTGAAGTCATACGAAGGTGCGTTAAACATCCGACCCCCCTTCGGGCGTGTTAAGAGTGATGATTGCAAGCGTGGCCACCATCCCGACGATCCCGCTGGGCCCGCGACCAGCTGGGACGGGACCAGTGGGTAACGACGGGCTGAGCGCCGGAGCTGCGCCGGTGGCGCCCGCCACGAGCGCGCACGCCCCAGCCGCCGTTGCTCTCGCCGGCTTCGAAGATTTTTACCGCCACGAGTACCACTCCGTGGTCGCGCTGGCTTACGCACTGACAGGCAGAGGGGCCGTAGCCGAGGAGCTCGCTCAGGACGCTTTCATCGCCGCTCACCGTAACTGGGAACGCGTCGGCGCCTACAGCGCCCCCGGGGCGTTCGTGCGCCGGGTCGTCGCCAACATGGCGTACTCCACTCGCCGGCGCTGGGCCGCCGAGGCCAGAGCACTCGCTCGGGTCGCGGCGCGCGCTCCGCGCTGGGAACCCCCGGCAGCTGAGCACGACGCAGAGTTCTGGCGCTGTGTCCGGTCCCTGCCACCCCGCCAGGCGCAGGCCTTGACCTTGCGCTACCTCGAAGACCGCAGCGACGCCGACATTGCCGAGATCCTCGGCTGCGCCGAGCCAACCGTGCGGGCACACCTTCACAACGGGCGCGTGGCCCTGGCGGCACGCCTCAGCCCGGAGAGCGGACGATGACGACATCAACGAACAGCCCGATGCCCTCGAACAGCCCGATGCCCTCCAGCCTGATGAGCGAAGAGATCGCGGCCGTGCACCACCGGGCAGCACGGGCGGCGTCGGAATTGCGGTACCAGGCGGCGGGAGCGAGCGCACCGGAACTGCGCCATGTGCTTATCGCCAGGCGCCTGGCGACGAGCGCGATCATGGTTATCGCCGCTCTCTTGGTGGGCACTGTGAGCGCCGTTGGCGTGCTGGCACCGGGATGGCTGCCCTGGATAGTCGGGGCCGGCGTAGGCGCCGCAACGGTGACCCTGGTGCTTGCAGGGATCCACGCTGGTGGGCACGGTTGGTTCGTCCCGATCCCGGCGGCGGCCCTTGGAGCCGTGTGGGCACTGGTCGCCTCGGCGGGCCACTGGGACTCGGCGCCGGCGTGGTCGCTGGCCGCTCTTTGCCTCTTGTGCGCCGTAGTGGGGACCGTCCTGGTGGTCCCGGCCATCGCCTACCGCCACGCACCGCCGATGACCACCGGCACCCGAGGCCTGGTGGGCGCCGAAGGTACCGCGGTCACCGATTTCGTGCCCTCCGGCACTGACCTGGCCCCCACGGGCATCGCCAAAGTCAACAACGAAACTTGGACGGCCCAGTCGCTGAGCGGCCCGCTCCCCGCCGGCACACCCGTCCACGTCGCCCGGGTCGACGGCCTGCACCTGCTGGTGTGGTCCGAGCTCGGGACGGTCCCCGCCAGCCCCCACGACCTGGGCGCTGCGGGGAACGCGGAGCCTCGCAACAGTTCACGGAGCTACAACGCACAGAAGGAGGAGGGGGCGTGATATTTGTATTCGTAATCGCCGGCCTCGTGTTCATCGGCCTGGTCGTCCTTGCTTTCCTATCCATAAGGGTGGTCCGGGAGTACCAGCGCATAGTCGTGTTCAAGCTGGGTCGCGCTTCGGGCGCCAAAGGGCCGGGCCTCACGATGATCAACCCGATCACAGATCGGCTGGCTTGGGTGGATCTTCGCGAGCAGTACCTCGAGATCCCTCATCAAACGGCGATCACCAAGGACAACGCGGCCATCGCCATCGACTTCATCATCTTTTACCGGGTGCTCGACCCCCTGGCCTCGGTACTGGCCGTGAAGGATTTCCGAGGTGCCGCCATCAACATCGCCTCGACGACGCTGCGTTCCGTCGTTGGCGAGATGTCCCTCGACGATGTGCTGTCGAAGCGCGAGCACATGAACGATGCCCTGCGCACGAAGCTCGACGACGTCACCGAGCGCTGGGGCGTGAAGGTGAGCAACGTCGAAGTAAGGGAGATAAAGCCACCGCCTGCAGTCCTCGAGGCCATGACCCGGCAAATGGGTGCCGAGCGCCAGCGGCGGGCCGTCGTCACGGAAGCGGACGGACAAAAGGAAGCATCGATCACGGTGGCCGAAGGTCAAAAACAGGCAGCCATCCTCCAAGCCGAGGGTGAGCGGCAGTCAGCAGAACTTCGAGCGCAAGGCCACGCTGCTGCCCTGAGGAGGCTCCTGGAGGTGGCGGGTGACCTCGACCAGACGACGATGACCCTGCAGTACCTCGACGTGTTGAAGAGCATCGGGACCTCGCCGTCTACGAAGTTCGTGGTCCCGGCCGAGCTCACCAATCTATTGGCAGGTCTTTCGGGCAGCCTGGCCGGCGGCACCAAGACCGCCAACGGCTCCGTACCGTTGGCACACTGAAACGCCTTCCGCCGGCTCGCCTCCTCCCGGCCGGTGCCTTCGCAGTTGAGGGCACCGGTCGCCGGTCGCCAGGAGCGCACTAGGGTCAAGCGCAGATGGCCGATCTCGGACTACGCAACGACGTCTACCGGCGACCGCTCCAGACCGCATTGGAGCGCCTCGGGCTCGGCCCGGGGTGCAGCTGTGCTGACGTCGGTGCCGGCGGTGGCGATGTCAGCGTTGCCCTCGCCGGCCTCGTGGGCACGACCGGGCGTGTCTACGCCGTCGATATCGACCCGGCCCGGCGCGACGAAGTAGCGGAGGCGGCGGCCCGGCTAAAGGGTGCGCAGGTGTTGACGGTGACCCAGGCAGCCGAGGAGCTATCCCTGCCTGAGCAGGTCGACCTGGCCTTTTGCCGGTTCTTGCTCCTCCATGTGCTCGACCCCCTTGTCGTACTTACCAAGATGGCGGCCGCCACCAAGCCGGGTTCGTGGCTGGTCGCTCAAGAGCCGATCACCTCAGCTGGGCGGGTGGCGGGGGTAGCGATGTCGATGCCCAGCGCCCGCCATCCCGACGTGGGCGCTCTGCTGCCCTCCCTGCTCAAAGACGCCGGGCTCGAGCTGGTCGACTGCTGGGCGGAGGCTCCGGCCGGCGCCGGGCAAGGCCCCGTGTCCGATTACCTCGAGGAGCTGACCGGCGTCGACCCCGGTGACGACCCGGTGGTGCTGCCCCCCCTGGTCACTGCGATCGGCCGCCGCCCGGCCTGACATTCCCTGCTGTCCAGCGGGGCTAAGCGCGCCAAGCCAGCAGCTCGGCTACCGGGGGGCAAGTCGGCCCCGCGAGCACAGCGGTCATCGGGCCCGCGCCGGCCTCGCCCACGGCCGTGCTGGCCCGGTCGGCGGATAGAAGCTGGGGAACCTCCTGGCCGGCCCTCAGCTGGAGCTGGGCCCACAGAGGGCCGGGGAGCAATGCCCCGCGCGGCACGGCGCACCAGATTTCGGCATCGTGAGAGCGGGCCATGCTCACCGCCTCTACCGCCCGTGGGCTCAACAGCGCATGCTCGGGCCCCGCGGCTTGCGCCACGACGACCACAACCGACGCGCCACGAGGTTTTTTCTGCACGCTCACGCCGGCCCGACGGGCAACGGCCAGGGATAGAGCACGGGGCGCGTGGACCAGCGCTACAGGGCGACCGACCGGCAGTTCCCGGGCAAGGTGCTCGAAGGTGGGATCTGCGTCCAGCTCGGCCGCCGCGTCCCATATCCCTTCCACCGGTTCCGGGGCGGACAGGGCGCGCGCAGACAACCACCAGGCCCTCCCCGAACCGGGGAAGTACTCGATCAGGCGCCGGCATGCCTGCAACAGCGCCCCGGGGCTGATGTCGGCCAGCTCGGCCAGTACGGAGGCCGCCTCTTGGACCGGGAGCTCGTCGCCCGCGCCCCAGCTGCGGGCCAGGTAACGCAACTGCTCGAGCGGGTGCATGGGACGGTCGGACCAACCAGGGCCAGTTGGGCTCAGGTCGTGTAATCGGCGTTGATGTGGACGTACTCGCTCGACAGGTCGCAGCCCCATACCGTGGACTCGCCATGGCCAAGGGCAAGGTCCACCTCGATCACCACGGTCTTTTGCGCCATCAGCCCAGCCAGACGGGCCAACCCCTCCTCTGCCACCGGCCCAGGGTAGACCGCCATCCCGTTGAAACTGACGGTAAGGGTGGCGGGGTCGATGTCTTGGTCTGACGAGCACTTGCCGATGGCCATCACCACCCGCCCCCAGTTGGGGTCGGCGCCGTGCACCGCGCATTTGACCAGAGGAGAGTTCACGATGGACTTGGCCACCCTCTTCGCCTGGGCGTCACCGGCCGCCCCCTTGACCTCCACCTGGAGCAACTTCGTGGCGCCCTCGCCGTCCGAGGCCAGTTGGACCGTCAACGAGCGGCACACCGCTTCCAGGCCCCTCTCCAGGTCATCGCTCGGCACAGGACCGGCAACACCGTTGGCCAGGACCATCGCCGAGTCCGATGTCGACGTGTCCGTGTCGATCGACAAGCAGTTGAAAGTGCGCTCGACCACCCGGCGCCAAGACAGCGCCAGCTCGTCTTGGGCCACGGAGGCGTCGGTGACGACGTAGGCGAGCATCGTTGCCATGTCCGGCTCGATCATCCCCGACCCCTTGGCCACCCCTGCGACGGTCGCCGGGCCCACGCGGGCGCTGGCCAGCTTGGGCACCGTGTCGGTGGTCATGATGGCCCGGGCTAACGCCGGGAGGTCTGCCGCTACAGGCTTGGGTACGGACCGCAGGTGAGAGCGGATCTTCTCCATGGGGTAGGGGCGACCGATCACCCCGGTGGAGGCCACGAGCACTTCGCCTACCGGGCACCCGAGCACGCCCGCCGCCAGTTCGGCCAGCTCCAGGGCATCCTTGTCGCCCTGGGCCCCCGTCGCCACGTTGGCGTTCTTGGACACAGTCACGATTGCTCGAGCCGCCCCCCCTTCCAGGTGGCGCCTTGACAGGTGGACGCTCGGGCCGGCAAACAGCGACCGCGTGAACGCACCTGCGGCGGTACAGGGGTGGTCGCTCGCCAGCAGGCTGATGTCCAGCGTGGCGTCCTTGATGCCGGCGTTGCCGGCATAGGTGACGAAGCCGGAAGGTACGGCGACACCGTCGCCGGTGGTCACGGGGGGCAGCGGTATCGTCCCAGGCATGGTGCTACATGTTCGCGCAGTCCCCTCTGAGGCAATAACCCCGAGCGTGAAGAGCACTTGCAGTTCGCTGGAGCCATTGCCTGACGTCCCGGCAATGGCCCGACCGGTCGTAGCGGCCCGCGCATGAACCCGATAGAGAAGGCGGTACGGCGCATAGACGCCGTCCAGCAGCAGAACGGGTTCCTCTCGGTCGTGTACGCAGTCATGAAGAAGTACGGCGACGACAACGCAGGGGTCCTTGTCGGTAGCCTGACCCAAAGCGCCTTCAGTGCGATCTTCCCCTTGTTGCTGCTGCTCATCACCATTCTCGGCATCATCCTGGGCGGGGACAACGCCTTGCGCCAGCAGGTCCTGCACTCCACGCTCAACGAGTTCCCCATCATCGGCAACGACCTGTCCAAGAACATCAAGACTCTGCACCGCAACAGTGCTTTCGGGCTCATTGTCGGCATCATTGGCTTGACCTGGGGCTCCCTGGGATTGGCCCAGAACGGCATCTTCACCATGGAGCAGGTCTGGAACCTGCCCGGGCCGGCGCGGCCCAATTACATCAAGAGGCTCGGGCGCTCCGCGACCTTCTTGGCCGTCCTCGGGCTGGGCTTGATCATCACCACCGGGATCGCCGCGGGGGTGCCGTCCGTGAACGGCTCCATCTGGCTGGCCTTGGCCGCCGGCGTCGTCTCCGGGGCTTTGAACGTCGCCGAGTACCTTTTTGGCTTCCGGGTCCTCACCCCCCACGCCGTCCCGCTGCGCCAACTCGTGCCGGGCGCCATCCTGGGCGGCGTCGTATGGACCATCCTTCAGGAGTTCGGCGGGTTCATCGTGGGGCATTACCTCAAAAACGACAGTGCGGTCTACGGCATGTTCGGCATAGTCCTCGGTCTGTTGGCTTGGGTTTACATCGTCATCCAGGTGACGGTCTACGCGGCGGAACTCAACGTGGTGCTGGCGAGGCGCCTGTGGCCCCGGGCCATCGTCCAGCCGCCGCTCACCCAGGCCGATCGCATGTCGATGGCCGCCCAGGCACAGCAGAACCAACGCCGGCCCGAGCAACATGTCGAGGTGCGCTTCGATGGTGAGCCTCTGACCGAGAAACAGTGGCGCGAAGACAAGGTGCGTGAGGAGCACGCTGCTCAGGGCGTCGAGACGGATTAGGTCGCCATACCGGGCAGGCAACCCGATCAGGGCCTATCGGTCAGACCAGGCCAACCGGCTGCTTTTTAGCGCCGTCCTTGCGGGTCAGGCGCAGCGGCACGTGGACGTAGAGCTCCTTGCGCTCGACCGAACCCTCCGAGACGTGTTCGGGCTCGGGCAGCTCGTAATGTGTCGGCGCCCAGTGGTCCTGCAACTGGCGGTTCTCGTTGTAGACGTTCTGGAAGTTCCAGATCATGCGCAGGAAGTTCGTCTGGCCGTGGGCCAGGTGCCTGCCGGCGGCCCGAACCGTCTGCAACAAGGCCGCTGGGCCCAGGTGCTTCTTCGCCAGTACCGACTGGGTCTTTACGAGCTCGTGGTAGAAGCGGTCAAGGGGTAGCCGCGTCGGCAGCACGGCGTGCTGGACATCGAACAAACGGTAGTCGCGAGTCGTCAACCGGCGAGACTCCGTGCGCCATATCTCTGTACCCGGGTAAGGCGTCTGTACCGTAATGTGCACGATCTCGGGCACTTCCATCGCCCAGCGCCGGACACGCTCAAATTGCGCCTCGTCCCAGTCCGGGTCGGCAATGAGGTTTATTGCCACTGTCACGCCGAGCCGGCGCGCCACCTCCAAAGCGTGCGCATTGACGTCGGTGCTACTGCGCTTGCGGAAGGCGTCCAACCCCTCGTCGGTGAGCGACTCGATCCCCAAGAACATGTAATTGAGCCCAAGCTTGCGCCAGTAAGCGAACACCTCCTCGTTGCGGACCAGGACGTCACAACGAGTCTCGAGGTAGTACTCCTTTTTAACCTTGCGCTTTTCGAGCTCCCGGCCGATGTCGAAACCGTGCTCGGGACGGATGAACGCCACGTCGTCGACAAGGAAGACGCCTGGCTCCCTCACTTTGGCGACATCTTCGGCAGCCGCCTCGGGCGAGACCCGCCGGTAACTGCGGCCGTAAAACGTCCAGGCGCTGCAAAATGAACAGTCCCACGGGCAACCCCGGGAAAACTCGACAGATGCGGCGGGGTCGAGCACGCCGATGAAGTACTTGCGGCGGCGGCCGCCGATGTCCCGGGAGGGCAGGTTGTCGTCGAGGCTGTGCGCCAGTACCGGCGCCGGTCCGGCTCCCTCGAGGGTCACGGCTCCGGGTACCTCCTTCATTGCCCCATCGCGGTAAGCGGCGAGGAGCAGCGGGGCCGCGTCCTCCCCCTCTCCTCGCAGTACGGCGTCGATGGCACCACCCGCCTGCTCCAGGACGTGCTCGGCAATAAACGACACACTGTGACCGCCTGCGAACACCATGCAGCACGGCTGCCTCGCCTTCACCACTTTGGCCAGATCGATAGCCTCGGGAATGTTGGCCAGGTAATTCAAGGAAATCCCCACCGCCTCGGGCTCGAACTGAGCGAAGATTTCCCAGAGTTCTCGATGGGTGTAGACCTGAAGGTCCACCATTCGCAGGATATGACCGGACCGGCGCAGAGAGGTGGCTACACGCTCGAGACCCAGCGGCTCCAATCTCAGGTAGAGCTCTGAGTACATGAGCGCGCTGGGGTGGACAAGGAGCACGCGCATCGCGTTGGGGGTACCCGAAAAGACGCGTGGTCAAACGGTTGAGCCCGCGCAGGGCGTTGCGTCGAGAACGTACTTCCATCGGGCGCCCTGGGGTATAAAACTGGACCATGGTGGTCATGGCGGTCCCCATTGCTGTCGCCGGCGCGGCTTTTGTCGCCCTCGGCTTTGTCATACAGCAACGGGTCGCCGCAAAAGAGCCGGCAAGCGAACGCCTCTCGTTCCGCTTGCTTGTGAGCCTGGCCAAAAAACGAACGTGGCTCCTGGGTATCGCCTGCATGGTCATCGGTCAGCTCTTGGGAGCTGCGGCCCTCGGCATGGGGGGCCTTGCTCTGGTCACCCCGTTGATGGCCGTCAACCTCGTCTTCGCCTTGTCGTTCTCCGCAGCGTGGCGGCGTTGCCGCCCCGGCGTCCGCGAACTGGCGGGCGCCCTTCTGCTCGTCGGTGGCCTAGCAGCGTTCATCGCCTCGGGTGACCCCCGAGGCGGTTCGAGCGCTCACATAACGTGGTCCGATTGGCTCCTCGCCGGCGGGGCGATCTCCGCGACAGCCTTTGCCTTGGTCGCCGTCGGCCGCCGGCGTTGTGATGTGCAGCAGGCGACGCTGGTCGCCGGGGCGGCCGGCACGCTTTACGGCCTGCAAGACGCTCTTACCACGCGCACCATAGCCACGACCGGCGGAGGTTTCGTCCACATGTTCACCTCGTGGCCGGTCTTCGCTCTACTCGGCGTCAGTGTCACGGCTTTGATGCTCGGCCAATCGGCGTTCGAAGCTGCGCCGCTCGACGCGTCCCTGCCGGCCGTCACCGCCGCTGAGCCCATTACGGCCATTGCCCTGGGCGCCGGCATCTTCGGCGAGCGCCTAGACGTCAGCACGCTGAGGCTGGCCATAGACATCGGCGGTCTGGCCTGCATGTTCGTGGGCGTCTACCTGGTGGCGACATCACCGGTGGTCACAGGCGATCCCCGCGTTTCGCCGTCAGAGCCACCGGGTAGTCAACGTTCGTCCGCCTCTCGGGCGCCGCGTTCGCGGCCTGAACCCGTTCCATGGCGCATCAGCGACCCTCCATTGCGCCGGGACGGCAATGGCCGTTCCTGTCGCCCCCGTAGGGCGGCCGGCGCCGCCTAATAGGTGCGGCGCCGTTCCGTTCAGTTGGACGCAAACGAAAGGAAGAACGAAATGGGTAATGAGGCACGTATCGGCCTGCTGCTGGGAGCAACCGCCTGCTTGCTCTCCGTCCTCATCGACTGGGTCGTGGAAGAGCTCACGGATTAGGGGGCTCGCGTACCACACGCTGTCCAGAAGAAGCGGTCGCCGAGGCGGCGTCCAGGCCAGAGCGCCCATCTGTTGTCACAGCAGGTGCCGGGCAGGGCTGCACCCCGTCGGCCGCCTCTTTCTGGCTTTGTCAATCCCAGGCTCTTTCTCACTTTTTGTAAAGCTCTCATCTGGCGAGCGCCTGGCAGCCCGGTCCTGTCAGGGCTTGAACACCATCAGGTACAGCGCACCAATAAGCAGGATGTTGAAAACCGCTGTCCCGATGCCTATCCTCCGGGACAACCCGTCCATCTCGGCCAATTGTGGCGGTCGCCCCGGGGGGGCCATGGGGGGCGTCTGCGCCAGCTCGATCAAGGAAGCCCGGTAACGCCTCTCGGCGGGCCGCACCACAGCGTGAAGTACCGCCACCATGGCGAGGTACACGCCGATTGCCGCCTGCACCCAGACGTCCGAGAAGGACACGCCGGCGGTACCCACGGCCGCAGCCGCCAGCCCGAACACGCCGGCTCCATAAACAAGGGCCTCGGCGACGGTCGACACTTGGCCGTACGCGTAGAGCGCTCCTGCCACGGCTGCGTCACCGCGCCGGCGAGCCATGTCCAAGACAAACGACCGGTAGATCAGTACGCCGAAGCCTCCCACGGCGCAAAGGACGTGCAAGAAGACCAATATCTGGTAACCGGTCCCAGGTGCACCGGGCGTCAACTGGAGGGAGGTCACGAGCGGGCCGCCGCCGCGCACCGGGCGTCGGGCAGGGCGCTCACTTGATGATCCCGCCGCGCGTCATGGCTTCCACATCGAGAGCCCGGTCGACTTCTTCCTCGCTCATCAAGCCGTTCTCGAGGACGACGGTGCGCAAGTCCTTGCCCTGCGCCATCGCCTGCTTGACGACCTTGGCCGCCTGTTCGTAGCCGATATAGGGGTTGAGGGAGGTGACGATCGCAGGCGAGGACAAGGCGAAGTGCCGGCACCGATCGACGTCCGCTTCGAGACCGGCGATGCACCGGTCGGCGAACAACCGAGAGACGTTGGTCAAAAGCCGCACCGATTCGAGCAGGTTGCGGGCGATCACCGGCAGCATGACGTTGAGCTCGAAGTTGCCCACCGCCCCGGCGAAGGCAATGGCGGCGTCGTTGCCGATCACCTGGGCGACAACCTGGGACACCGCTTCGGGTATGACCGGGTTGACCTTTCCCGGCATTATCGAGCTGCCCGGTTGCAGGTCCGGTATCCGTAGCTCCGCCAGGCCGGCACGCGGGCCACTGCCCATCCAGCGGATGTCGGTGGCGCACTTGTACAACGACACTGCGACCGTGCGTAGCGCCCCCGAAGCTTCCACTAGCGCGTCCCTCGACCCCTGAGCCTCGAAGTGGTCGCGCGCCTCGCTGAGCGGCAGCGACAGCTCCAGCGCCAGTCGGGCGATGACCCGGTTGGCGAACCCCGGAGCGGCGTTTAGCCCGGTGCCCACGGCGGTGCCCCCGAGCGGGAGCTCCCCCACCCGCGGCAAGCACGCTTGCAGGCGCTCTATCCCGTGCTCCACGGCAGCTGCGTAGCCACCGAGCTCCTGGCCGAGGGTGACTGGCGTCGCGTCCATCAGGTGGGTCCGGCCCGCCTTGACCACGGAGGCGAACTCGGCCGACTTGGCCCGCAATGCCGATGCCAAATGGGCCAGCGCAGGCACGAGGGCCCCTGCGATCTCGGCAGTGGCCGCAACGTGGATGGCCGAGGGGAACACATCGTTGGACGACTGCCCGGCATTGACATCGTCGTTGGGGTGGACGCGCGCGCCGAGGCGCTCGGAAGCCAACGTGGCCAGGACCTCGTTCATGTTCATGTTTGACGACGTACCCGAACCCGTCTGGAACACATCGACAGGGAACTCGCCGTCCCACTCGCCCTCGGCCACTTCGCCTGCCACCTCGGCAATGGCCTGCGCCACTTCCGCCTTGACGGTGCCAAGCCCAGCGTTCTCCAGAGCCGCCGCCCGCTTGACAAGCGCCAACCCCCTGACCAACGAGCGCTCGATCCGCTGACCGGAAACGGGGAAGTTCTCTACGGCGCGTTGGGTCTGCGCCTGCCACTTAGCTCCGGCAGGGACCCGCACCTCACCCATCGAGTCGTGCTCGATGCGGTACTGAGGCGCGCTCTGGTCTGTGGGGTTGTCGCTCATCCCAGGAAAGTTATCGCTGGCCCAGCCACCGGCGCAGGTGCGGCCCGCCCGGTGGCCAAGCCGCTCGGGCTGAAAGGGTCAGGTGGGGCGGGCCAACGATCAACCCATCAGCGTCTCACACAGGTCGTCCAAGGCCGCTGACGAGGAAACGAGCAAGCCGGCGGCGGCAGCCGCGAGCGCCTGGACGTTGTCATCGGAGGCGTCGTCGAGCCTATGCGTGCACCCGTGGGCGGACAGTTCCGGCGACAGGCGGAAATAGCGCTGGGGCCCAAGCAAAGATCTCAGGTAGTGGTCAGTCGCTTGGCTTACGCTGTCAAGCACCAGGTTGAACAGCGGCCGCGCCCAGTGCGCCAGGCCCCAGCCCTTCACCTCCGCCATGTGCATGTCCCTCGCTCCGCTGCCCGTGCCCAAAGACAGCATCACGATGTCGGCTCCGAGATGCCGGCGCTGAGCCTGCATGAACCCACAAATGCCAGGGTTGTTCGCGAACAGCCCGCCATCCACCAGGAGGTGCTCTTCCAGGGCCAAGGGAGGCCCCACCTCCTGGGGCTCGAAGTAGGTAGGGGCCGCAGTGGCGCCACGCACCACCACGCGCATAGGCAGGTCGAGGGTGGGGTCCGCGGCTGCCGCAGCGCTGTCGAAAAGCATCACGTCGTTGCCGGCTAAGTCGTATGCGGGCACCACGACGTCCACCACCGCCTGCGATAGGAGTGTGTCGCCGTAGTAGTGCTCCATGAGGTGATCGAGCGGGGCGTGGTCGTACTTCTCCTTGACGAGGCTGGCCCCCGGGACCGCCTGCCACCCGGACCGGCCGAACACCTCGCCCACATGATGGCGGTAAATGTCGACGCAGTCCTGCGCCGTCCAACGCGGCCGGTGGCTCGTGCTGCCCGGACCATTAGGCAGGCCCGGGACGCTAAGCGCGACGGCGATGATGGCACCGGT
>DASSZK010000237.1:0-3954 GCA_035702845.1 Acidimicrobiales bacterium | reverse complement strand
TGGCAGCTTGGAAGGCCAGGCTCGTAAGGCCCACGGTGGCCCACAGGATCGCCCCCAGCAGCAGCGGGCGGGCGCCGGCACGACGCACGTGGCCCACATTGCTGGCAAGGCCCACGCTGGCCAGGGCGGCGGTGATCGACCAAGTTGCGAGATCGGCCAAGTCGTGGTGCCAGGAAGCGGGGACGAGCCCGGCGGTATTGGCTGCCACGGCGAGTAGGAACCCCGCTATGAAACCGGGGAACACCTTGCGAGCGGTGGCTGCCCTGGCTCGCAACGAGGGCGCCCGGGTGCCCGCAGCACCCCGTCCCCGCCAAGCGGCGATGGCCAATGTGATGGGCACTATTGCCAACGTGCGGGTGAGCTTCACCACAACGCCGTACGATGCCGCCGTCCGGCCGTAAGCACTTGCGGCCGCCACCACCGACGATGTGTCGTTCACGGCCGTCCCAGCCCACAGCCCGAAGGCTTTTTGCGAGAGCCCGAGAAGGTGCCCGACAAAAGGGTAAAATAGTACGGCCACGACGTTGAAAAAGAAAATGGTGGCTATGGAGTACCCGACATCAGCCTCGTCCGCCGATATGACGGCGTCAGTCGCGGCGATGGCGGATGCACCGCAAATAGCTGTGCCTACCCCGATCAGTAGCTTTAGGTCCGAGCCTAGCCCGAGCGCTCGACCGGCCAGCCGGGACACGACAAGCGCGGCAATCAGGGTGCCAACCATAACCGGAAGGGAACTTGCTCCGGTCGACATGACCTGCCCGAGCGACAAGCCGAGACCGAGGATAACTACCGATCCTTGAAGGACGTACCGGCTGACAAAGTCGAGCCCGGGCCGTAGGCGGGCCGAGGGTGGCCGGATAAAGGCAAAAACCATGCCACCCGCAATCGCGAGGACCGGCGCCCCCACGACGGGGGCCAGACCACCGAGCACAGTGGCGGCAAAGGCGGTCCCTCCCGCAGCGGCGGCCCCAGGGACCAGAACGGCCACGGCCCTCGCTTCCGGCGCTGGCCCAGTGGTGGGAGCTGGCCCAGTGGTGGGGGCTGGGCCAATGGAGGGGGTCGGGGGGTCGAGAGCTTGTCGGGCGGGGGCTTGTCGGGCGGGGGCTTGTCGGGCGTGCGGTTGGCCTGGTGAGTATGTCGGCATGTCTACCTCCGCCGTCCAGCGTGGCCGTGGTTGTGCTCGGGCCGAACCGGCTGGTTCGTGATCACGTCCTAAGGTTTGCTTATGCCTTTGCCCGAGCCGGTGCCCGACTTGGCCGCCCTAGATATGCTGGTCACAGTTGGGGAACTCGGCTCGATAACTGCGGCCGCCGCGGCGCACCAGGTGAGCCAGCCAGCCGCCAGCATGCGGTTGCGGTCATTGGAGCGGGTGCTCGGGGTCCAGTTGTTGGACCGGGCCCGCAGCGGGGCGCGGCTCACGCCCGCGGGTGCCGCCACAGCGGAATGGGCCGCCGCCATCCTGGCCGGCGTGCGCGCCCTGCTAGTCGGTACCTCGGCCCTCCGCAAGGACGCGGCCTCGATGCTGCGGGTAGCCGCCAGCCTCACGGTTGCCGAGTACCTCCTCCCGGAGTGGCTGCGCCAGCTGGCCGCTGCCCGGCCCGAGGTAACGGCGTCGCTGGAAATGGGCAACACTGCCCGGGTCAGTGATCTCGTGGCGCGCGGGGAAGTCGAGCTCGGCTTCATCGAGGGGCGTCGGCCTCCCCGTCATTTGCGGTACCGGGACGTCCGCCCCGACGAGCTGGTGGTCGTCGTAGGCGCTCAGCACCAATGGGCCCGACGCCGCCAGCCCCTGACGCCCGCCCACTTGGCCGCCACCGCCTTGCTGCTTCGGGAGGAGGGTTCTGGGACCCGCGAAATCCTGGTTGCCGGTCTAGCAGAACACGGTCTGGCCCCACGGGCGCTAATGGAGCTGGGCTCCACCACGGCTATCAAGTCGGCGGTCATCAGCGGCGCGGGACCTGCAGTCCTGTCTGCGCTCGCCGTGGACAGCGAGGTCCGGGCGGGGCTGCTCGTCACCGTCGCCTGCCAAGGGCTTCGCCTGGAGCGCACTGTACGGGCCGTGTGGTCTCGGTCCAGGTCGCTGTCTCAGCCGGCCGCTCTCCTGGTCCAGGTGGCGGCGGGCAAACCAGGCCCTCTTTCACGCCTCCAGTCTCCTGGTCCTGAGAGCCCATGAGCTCTGGGAATGCCGCTTATTAGGTCATCGCCTGGAACGAGGGCCCGGCCGTACGGGGTTCAGGCTTCCAAGCCACCACCTGAGACAAGGATCTGGGTGGTGGCGCGCGGTTCCCTTGCCGTCGGGCCGAGTAGGCAACCGGCATGCCAGCTTGGCCCCTGCGGAGATGCCGCAAACCGTCGGGCGCCCGCGCCCCCTGCCCGAAGCTCGCGGTGAGTTCCCTTATTGCTTCCGCCAGTAATTCGACATCGGCTTGGGGGTCCCAGGTAGGCCCTCGTAGCCCCGGCGAGGAGCCTGGGGCATCACCACCGCCAAGCCCATGGACATGCCCGAGGTCCCGAGCTTGGTCCAGCGCTCCAGCGCCAACGGTTTCATGGGGTTGCCGTGGAGGCCGACAACCAGGCCCCGCGGCTCTGCGGGCAAATAAGCGATCGCTTTTAGCGGGCCGGCCGAGATTTGCCTAGGTACACCTGAAGACTTTTGGGTTGGCGCTGCCAATGTCAGCGCCTCCCGCTAGCGGTGCCTGAGCGTGCTCGCGCCGAGCGCGAGAGCCGGCATAGGCGGGCAATTAGTACCTCGAGCACCAAATCCCCTTCCCAGTCGATCTTGCCTTTGAGTGCCAGCTCGGCCTCGGCCAAGGCGATCACGGCGTCTCCGACGCCACTGGGGCCGAGGCGGCGTGCTGCGTCCAGCGCCTTTTTTGCGGGGAAGGTGCTCCTTCCCTTGGCAATGCCCAAAGCCGCTGCCGCCTGCGCCTCGGTCGCTATAGACGGCGACTGCACCTTCAACATGTTGGAGTAATGGCGTGAGAGGATGGCCAGCACGACAAGCGGGTGGCGGTCACCGGCGCCGGTGAGGCGGTGCAGGAGCGTCAGAGCGGTTTCCGCGTCGCCCCTGTCGATGGCGTCTGTCAAGTCCCAAGGAGGAACGGCCCCTGCTTCGCCGAGGTACGGAGCCACCTGCTCGGGCCCGAGGCGCGCCCCCGTGCCGTAAGCACTCTCCAGCGTGGCCAGCACTGACGAAAGCCTGTTCAGGTCTTCGCCTAGGTGGTCTTGGATGGCGACGAGCGCGGCCGGGACCAGTTTTACGCCGGACGCCGCCACTTTTTCGGCGACCCAGTTGCGAGCCTCGCGGGGGCTCACGTCGGTGCCGACCACCTCCGTGCAACCGGCGGCCTTGAAAGCGGTAACGAACTTGGAGGGCAGTGTGCCACCCCCGGAGACGAGCACCAAGCGCGTCGTGCTCATGGGCTCTTCCAGGTACGACAAGACGGGGGCCAGTTGGTCGGGCCCGAAGCGTCCTAGCTCTCGCACTACGACCACCCGACGGTCGGAGAGGAACGGCGGGGTACGGCACGCGTCCACGACCGCAAAAAGCTCGGCGTCATCTGCGCTCGCCATTTCCTCTAGGACCAGCGAGCGGTCCTGGTCACCGACTAGCTGGCGCACGAGCCGGCTCAGCTCCTCCGAGACCAGCGAGGGGTCCTCGCCCACGATCAGCCAAGCCAACGGCCCGGGTTTGCTCACGGCTGCGCGTCTCCTGTGGTACGCATAGGCGCCTGGTTGTGCCCTGAGCTTGCGCGCACTGGGCTCGTCGCATTTGCGCCCTGGGCCGAGGCTTCGAGGATCGCTTGGAGCATGTCTCGCACCCGGCGGGCGCTGCGCACGTCGTGGGCACGAAGTAGGCGGCACCCCAGGCTGACGCCCAGGGCATGGGCAGCGGCCGTCGCCTCGTGGCGTTGGTCCACCTCTAAGTCGAAAAGCTTGCCGAGGAAGGTCTTG
>DASSZK010000228.1:0-2726 GCA_035702845.1 Acidimicrobiales bacterium | reverse complement strand
GACCTCTTGTGGGTATACGCCGCTGCGCTTGTCCAGCAACAACCGGCGAGGCAACCTGTCAAAAGCCCACAGAGCGGCGTGAGCGCTCAAGCAGGAAGCCACTACTTGAGCCACGTTGGACCGCGCCCACCACAACAACCGTTCCATTGCCGGCCAGTACGCCTCGTCGGTGAGCTCGGCAGTCTTGGGCTCCGCGCCGGTCAAAATGAGGATGTCCGGCGGGTTCCCCCACAGGTGCGCGAGCGGCAGGTACCGGTCGGCTATGACGGTTTCCACCTGTGGCGAGCGGGACACACCCGGCAAGGTGTAGAAGTCCACGCTCAGGTCAGGGCCGGCGCCATCGCTAGGTGCTCTCTCAGCACCTAGCAGGTCCAGCCACTGCTGCTCGGTGTCCACGAAAGCAGAGTCCGGCATGTTGTTCACCAGTGCAACCTTCACCAGCCGCGCGCGCTGCGCATCAAGACCATGCCGGTTGCCGGTGCGTGCGCCCGGGCCATGCCGGTTGCCGGTGCGTGCGCCCCTACCACCGTCACCGGTGAGCACGATCACGTCCTCGCGAGGTAGAGCGTCGGCGGCGACGACCGCATCGGCGAAGGACTGCGCGTCCACGAACGCCCGCACCCGGCTCTTGGGCGAGGGTATGTAAAGAGTGAAGTAGCGGACACCCTCGCTAAGCACCCCGAACACCCAGAGCCTGCGCTGGGCGTCCCCGCGGGATCCCAAGGGATGGAATTCTGCATCGAGGTCGATGGAACCGGCCGGGAGGCCTTCGAAATCGAGTGGCCGGACCCGCTCACGCCGGGCCAGGTTGGCCAAAAGAGGCGACGACGAGCGACCGACAGCAGGCAGCTGCAGGTGAGCCCGCACCACGTGATCGACGACAATTTGCGTCGGCTCCCCAAGGCGCGTCGAGCAAATCCGGGTCCGCCCACCGGGCAGGAGCTCCAGTCGGGGGGACGGCCCGAACGGCAGGCTGAGCACGCCCGCGTCCATAAGCGCCAACAGTTGCTGGTTACGGAAAGCAGGCGGACCGGCAACGAGACGAGCGAAACGGCCCCGCAGGTTCTCCTGGAAATCGAGGTGCGAGCTGTACTCAAGGCCCTTGAACTCCACTGCATAGCGCAGGGTGTCGCGCAACGCTCGCAGGGTTTCAAGGGCAGCCTTGACCGGGCTGGCGCCGCCTTGGACAAGGGCCGCATCGAGATCGGCCCCCACATAGGAGCACACGGTGCGCTGGTAGTCAGCGGCGCTGACGTAGTTGGCGCCTTCGCCTACGAAGAACTGTGCCGCCGCCGAAAACTTCCCATAGCGCGCCGCCCAACGAGCCCGGGCGTCGGCGAAGCGTCCCGCTGTGTAAGCCGCGACCAGTTCGGCGCGCACCGCCTCGGCCACCTCGTTGCCGTCACGCTGTGCGGCGGCCGTGGTGAAATAGCACAGCTCCATTTCGGCGAACACCAACGGGAGCAGCTCCTTGCGCGCGTCCATGCGCCTGTGCCCTCCGTCAGGACCGGTTTTCAAGGCACGGACCGCCTCGGTCGTGCAGATGGCCGGAACATAATCGCCCATCGGGTCGGCAGCACCGAAAGACTTCGCGGTGTAGGGAAAACCGCCCCGGGAGAACATGTAGATCCGCGGCTCGCGCCCGCTCGGGTTGTAGCGCAAGCGCCCGTTGGCGCCCGGGCTGTAGCTGCCCCCCAGGCCAACCGTGAGAGCGGTCAGCACGTCGAGCGCAACCAGGCCCATGCCCTCGATGGCGACACTGTGAGCCGGCGTCAACGTGGCCATGTAAGGCTCCACCGGGTAGGCGGCAAGGAAGTGCTCGGTGTGCGACTGCCCAGAGCCGTTCTGGTCCCCAGAGCCGGGCTGTCCTCCATGGCCGGGCTGCACCGACGTGCCTTCCTGCATGTGACCCGTTGTTATGGCCACATGGTCGACGTCTAGGCGAGCGCCGTTGTCGAGGTGCACGCGCTCGCGGCCGTCATCCAATGGCTCGATGTCAACGGCAGCAGCGGGGTGGTGCACTATCTCGACCCAGTCGGGGGCCTCTTGCTTTAGCACTTCGAAGAACCACTCCAGGTACTCACCCATAAGGCGACGGGGGAGGAAGTCGCCAGGTGCCAGCGCTTGACCGGGGCGCCCACCCGTACCTCGCAGCGCCAGCTCGGTGCCGCTCAAAGAGCCGGGCACAGGTGCCTCCTCCAAGTCCTGCCAGCGGTAACCCCGGGCGAGGGCCCACTCGTAAAAGCCAGTGCCCAGCCGGCTCTCGCCTGGTTGCGGGGCGAAGGGGTACATCGAGTGCTGGCCACAGGGAGTGTTCAGCACCATGTAGTCGGGGTGACCCAGGGAGAAGATGCCCCCACCGGGGCGCCCTGGCTCGACGACGTGCACTCTCAGCTGGGCTCGCGGTGCCCGCCGAGCGGAGCCAACCAAGCGCTCGAGGACGCTGAGGCCCCAGGGGCCCAAGCCGACTACGCAGACCTCGCTCATAGTGCACCACCTGTCCAGCCGGGCAGGCGGACCCGCCGGGCAGGCCCGGACGCGCGCTCAGCTGCCATGTACATTTCTTCCTGGTTCTACCAATGAGGGGCTCGAGTCCCACTAGAGACACGGTGATGATGAATTCTGTCCCATCCGATAGCACGCTGCGCGCTCGGGTCACCGCGCTTGGTGATGCTCGTCCCACTTATACGATCTAAGTGAGACCGTCGGCACAAGGCGGCGGCTCG
>DASSZK010000220.1:0-3244 GCA_035702845.1 Acidimicrobiales bacterium | reverse complement strand
GCCGACCTCCCCGCCCACACCGGTGAGGGCAACCGCGGCGACCACGACGACCGCGTCGTCCAGCTGGTCTGCCATCCCGGTGACGAGGTCTTCGACACGCTCACCCGCCTGCGACTGGAGAGCGTCGTAAGCATCGACGGCACCGTGTCGATGCGCCCGGAGAACACGGTGAACCCCAAGCTGTCCACCGGCGAGGTGGAGGTCCAGGTCCGCAGTGTCGACGTACTGTCGTCGTCCGACGTGCTGCCTTTCCCGGTCGAAAAGGACAGCGAGGTGGGCGAAGAAGCGCGCCTTACCTACCGCTACCTGGACATGCGCCGAGGCCCGTTGGTGGAGCGCCTTGCCAAGCGGGCAAGGTTCATGCAGTTGGTGCGTGGCCATCTTTCGGCGCGCGGGTTCCTCGAAGTGCAGACGCCGGTGCTCACCGTCTCGTCCCCCGAGGGCGCCCGTGACTACCTGGTGCCAAGCCGGCTGTACCCCGGCGAGTTCTACGCCCTTCCCCAAGCCCCGCAGCAGTTCAAACAGTTGCTCATGGTCGGTGGCATCGAGCGCTACTTCCAGATCGCACCGTGCTTTCGCGACGAGGCTTCGCGCGCCGACCGCAGCCCCGGCGAGTTCTACCAAATAGACATGGAGATGGCTTTCGCCACCCAGGACGACGTGTTCCGGGAAGTCGAGCTCCTCTTCAGCCACATCGTCGGTTCTTTGACAGACAAGCAGATGCGCTCGCCCTTCCCGCGCCTGTCGTACGCCGACGCCTTAGCCCGTTTCGGTACCGACAAGCCCGATCTTCGATTTGGCCTTGAGATCGCCGACGTTACGGGGGCATTGGGAGGGCGCACCGAGTTGCCTATGTTCAGCGAGGCGCCGGCCCGCAACAACGTCATCCGGGCGCTGCTGGCACCAGGGGCGGCCGATCGCTCCCGCAGCTGGTTCGATTCCTTTGCCGACGCGGCAAAGGGTTCTTCTTGCATAGGAAGCTGGTTGCAACTTCCCTCTGACGGGTCGGACATAAAGGGCCCCCTGGCCCGCAAGCTGACAGCCGACGAGATCGCTGTAATAGTCGGTGCCGTGGGTGCCAACCCAGGCGACGCCATCCTCACCGCGGTCGGGCCAGCCAAGAAGGCCAGCTCCCCGCTTGGCCAGGTACGCACGCTGCTCGGGCGTGAGCTGGGGCTCGCCGAACCCCACCAACTGGCCTTTTGCTGGATCGTCGATTTCCCGATGTACGAGCGCAACGAGGAGACCGGGCAGTGGGATTTCTCTCACAACCCGTTCTCGATGCCCCAGGGAGGCCTGGAAGCGCTGGAGAGCAAGGACCCGGGAGAGATCGTCGCTTACCAGTACGACGTGGTGTGCAACGGGCTGGAACTTTCCTCCGGGGCAGTGCGCAACCACCTTCCCGAAGTGATGGAAAAGGCGTTTGCAATCGCCGGTTACAGCCGGGAGCGCATCGAGCAGTCCTTCCCTGCGCTGTGGAACGCCTTCCGCTACGGGCCGCCTCCGCACGCCGGGATAGCTCCCGGGTTTGACCGTATCTTCATGCTTTTAGAGGACCAGCCCAACATCCGTGAGGTCATCGCCTTCCCGCTCAACCAGACTGCACGCGACCTGTTGATGGGAGCGCCGGCAGCCGTCACCCCGGCGCAGCTGGCCGAGCTTCACCTCCAGGTGGTACCACCCAAGAAGCCTTAGGAGGCGCCTGGCAGTTGCACGCCGCCGGTCATCGCCCGGCAGGCCCGCAGAAGATCCTCCTGCAGGCTCACGTCACGAGCCAAGGGGTTCGGCTCGAGCTGGCGGCAGTTCTTGAAATAGCGGCCCGTTACCGTGGCCGCGGGATCGTCGCTGGTGGCCAACCAAACCTGCGTGGCGGCGCCTTCGTCCAATGTGCCCGGTGCACCGGGACCACCCATGCGGGTCTTGATCCAGCCGGGGTCCACGGCGTTGGAAAAGGTGCCCGGCCAGTGCCGAGCCACTGCGAAGGCGAGCAGTACGTCACACAACTTGCTCGCGGAATAGGCATCCATCCCGTCCCAGCGCCGGTCCTGGAAGTGGAGGTCGTCCAGGTTCAAAGTCGCTGTCTCATGGAGCCCCGATGTGAGGTAAACAAGGCGCGCCGGAGGCCCCAACAGGCAAGTCAGGACGTAAGGGGCCAGCACGTTGACCTGGAAAATGCGCTCGTAGCCATCCCCGGTAACCTGCCGGTCGCCTCCGCCGCCGATACCCGCGTTATGCACGACCACGTCGTACGGACCTTCCTCGCGCGCTTGGTCGGCGACATCGGTCGTCTGCGCCAGGGACTCCAGGTCGCCCACCACGACGGCGCTTACGCCCGGGACGGCACTTTGAAGCTCGTGCGCCCGCGGGTCGGTGCGCGCGTGCCCCACGACCTGGTGACCCTGTGCCACGAGCATCTCGACCGTCTTTTTGCCTACGCCGTCTGTCGAGCCGGTCACGAAAATCCTGGACATGGGACAACCCTAGAGAACAGCCCCGACGAACCGGAAGCCTCGGCCCTCCTGCCCAAGTTGCTGTACCGGGAAGGCTCGGCCGTAGTAGGTATATAGGTATGCCAAAGGCCGGTCTCACCCACGACACCGTGGTGCGCGAGGCCGCGCATGTTGCGGACGAGGTTGGGTGGGAAAACCTGACGTTGGCCGTGGTCGCTCAGCGCCTCGGTGTGAGCATGCCAGGTCTCTACAAGCACATAGGGTCCATCGACGGGCTCCGCCACGACGTCGCCGTGCTCGCACTGAGCTCCCTCGCGGCCCACATATCGGAAGCAACCCGGGACCTCACAGGCACCGAAGCCCTCCACGCCCTGGCCAGCGCTTACCGGTCCTTCGTGCAGCGCCACCCCGGCCTGTACGCCGCGGCAATGAAGGCCCCGAGCTGGATCGACGCCGAGCACTCAGCTGCCGCCCGCTCTGTCCTGCAAGCCCTGTACGGGACCCTGGAGGGCTACTCGCTGGGCGGCCGTGAAGCGGCCGATGCCGTCAGAGCAGTCCGGGCCACCCTCCACGGGTTCTCGACGCTGGAAGCGAGCGGCGGCTTCGGTGCTCCCTTGGACATCGACCGCAGTTACGGCCATCTCATCGAGGCTTTGGACGGCAGCCTCAAGCGGTGGCCATCCTCGGGCGAGCCATCGCCGGGCAACCGGGGGCCGGCCCCAAGAAGGGGCCTGTTGCTCGGCACCTCCCGCAAGCAAGACACCTGAGAGCAAGATCCCCAACCAGCCTCTGGC
>DASSZK010000170.1:0-9012 GCA_035702845.1 Acidimicrobiales bacterium | reverse complement strand
CCGGGGTGCTCCGTGACGCGCTTGACGTCGGCCGAGACGAGCGCACCGAGGAGACCATCCGCAACTACATCAACAACCTGCGGCGTGCCATCGGGTCCGACCACCTCCCCGACGCGAAGAAGGCGGGACGTTACAAGATCGTAGGAGTAAGCACCGACGAGGCCCGCTTTCGTGCACTAGTAACAAAAGCGGCCACCGACCCCGGGCTCGCCATGGAACACCTCGCAACCGCACTCAGCCTTGTGCGCGGCGAGCCTTTCGCCAACCGGCCAGCTGGCAGGTACGCATGGGCGTACGAAAGGCCGGTTGCTACAAGTCTCGTCAACCACGTGCGAACGTCGGCAATCAAGCTCGGGGATCTGGCACTGGAGGCCAGCAACACCGCATTGGCGACCTGGGCAGCAGAGCAGGCTCTGCGCGCTTGCCCCAAAGAATTCGAGCTGTTGGAACTGAAGCTCCGGGCCGGAGCACTTGCCGGGCGGGGCTCGTTGAACCGAGCCTGGGTCGAGATCACCAAAAGCTTCCAAGGGCCCGACGACAAGGTGCCCCCGGAACTAGCGGCCTTTTACGAAGCAGAGGTCCGCAAGCCTCGGCCACACCAGACAGTTGACTAGCCGGCAACGCTTCGGGGACCTACAGCAGAGCTGCGGGTACCTAGATGTCCCGTTTGTGCACTATGCCCAGCCCGATGACTCACGCCGTGGCGTGGGTTGATTACGGTAGTCGCGGGAGGTAGCCGTGGACATCTTCGCCCTCAGGCAGCAGCTGGTGGAGGACTACAGGGAGTTCACGGGCTCGTTCGTCAGCCCCCGTGACGAAAGGATCCGGGCTTTGCTGGCCGAGCGACTGGCGGCGAGCGAGCAATGGCCAGACCCTTGGCTATCGCTCAACCCTAGTTTCGCTCCGGGAGGCAAACCCTCGGAACTGGTGGCGCAAGGGCTCCTCCACTCAGAGTGTGAGCGCATTTTCCGGGTCAAGACGGGCCCCGAAGACAGCGGGCGAGACGAGATCGTCTTTCACCGCCACCAGCGGGAGGCCATCGAGACGGCGCGGACGGGTGTCTCCTATGTGCTCACCACCGGTACGGGGTCGGGCAAATCTCTCGCCTACATAGTCCCGATCGTGGACCGGGTACTGCGGGACCGTGATGCCGGCGCCGGGGCAGGAGTAAAAGCGATCGTGGTCTACCCGATGAACGCGCTGGCCAACAGCCAGGTGGAAGAGCTGCGCAAGTTCCTCGCTTACGGTTACCCCCCCGACCGCCCGCCGGTCAGTTTCGCCCGCTACACAGGGCAGGAGAGCCCCGACGAGCGACGCCAAATCCTGGCGCACCCGCCCGACATCCTGCTCACCAACTACGTCATGCTCGATCTTGTCCTAACCCGTCCCGACGAGCGCGTCTACCTGATCAGTGCCGCAAGAGGCTTGCGTTTCCTCGTCTTGGACGAGCTGCATACCTACCGAGGTCGCCAAGGTGCAGACGTAGCAATGCTGGTGCGCCGGGTGCGTGACGCCTGCGAGGCTCCCCAATTGCAGGTTGTGGGCACGTCGGCCACCATGGCCTCGGAGGGGACGCTTGCGGAGCGCCGCAAAGTAGTCGCCGAGGTGGCCTCACGCCTTTTTGGCAACAACGTCGCCCCCGAAAATGTCTTGGGCGAGACGCTAGTACGCGCCACGACCGGCCACTCAGCCCCGGTCGACGTGCTGGCACAACGGGTCGCAGCGATCGCCGCAGGCGCTTCTCTGCCTGAGGACTACGCGGCGTTGGCGGCCGACCCGCTGGCCGTTTGGGTCGAAAAGGTCTTCGGGCTCGAACGCGACTTCGAAGAGCAGCGCATGGTGCGCCCGCGGCCGGGACGCCTCAGTGACGCCGCCGTCCGTCTCGCCGAGGAGAGCAGTGTGGACGCCGACCTTTGTCAAAAGGCGCTGCAGTCTGTGCTGTTGGCAGGGTCGCGCGCGTTGCACCCCGTGACGGGGCGCCGCCTTTTCGCCTTCCGTCTGCACCAGTTCATCTCCAAGGGCGACAACGTCTACGCCACTTTGGAACCCGAGGACCAACGGTACCTTACCGGCCGTTACCAGCTGAGGGCGCCCGACCAGCCCGATAAAGTGTTATTGCCTCTCGGCTTTTGCCGGGAGTGCGGCCAAGAGTACTACGTCGTCGCCCGCGTCGAGCGTGACGGCCAAGTGCGCTTCGTGGCCCGCACGGACCGGGACGCGTCGGGCGGCGACCGCGTTACCGGCTACCTGTACCTGTCCAGTGACCATCCTTGGCCGCCTGACCCGGTCAGTGCTGGGAGGCTCCCTGACCACTGGTTGGTGGAGGCTCCCGACGGGTCCATGGCCATTGCCGCCAACAAGACCAAGTACCAGCCTTCGGCCGTCCGCGTGCTGCACGACGGTGCCCTGACAGGGGACGGCGAGGGCATGCCGGCATGGTTCATGTCGACACCATTTGCGTTCTGCCTTCGGTGCCGGGTCTCGTACGAACAGGTGAGGGGCAACGATTTCTCCAAGCTGGCGACTCTGGACCAGGAAGGTCGCTCGTCTGCTGTAACGGTCTTGTCCGCCAGTGTCGTGCGCTCGTTGCGCTCTTTTGCGACGACGGAGCTCCCGGCAAACGCCCGCAAGTTGCTCACGTTCGTCGACAACCGCCAGGATGCTTCTCTTCAGGCCGGCCACTTCAATGACTTTGCCCAAGTGACCCAGCTGCGCGGCGCCTTGTGCGAAGCGCTCCAGACGGCGTCGGGAGGCTTGTCTCACGAACTGGTGGCACAGGCGGTAACCGCCGCCATGGACCTGGCGCCTTCCGACTATGCCGAAAACCCAGAAGCCAAGTTCTCCGCCCGCGAGTCGGCGGAGCGGGCGCTCCGGGGTGTCATCGAGTACCGCCTGTACGCGGACCTCAAACGCGGTTGGCGCGTGACCATGCCGAACCTGGAACAGGTCGGCTTACTCGTAGTGGGTTACAAGGACCTGGCCGACATTGCCGCCGACGAGGAGACCTGGGCAACCGCGCACCCGGCGCTACGGGCGGCAAGCACGCAATTACGCCTAGAACTCGCTCGGATTGCTCTGGACGAAGCGCGCCGTGTCTTGGCGATCGACGTCGACTGCCTGACGCCGACCGGCTACGAACGGTTGCAGCGCGAGTCTCGCCAACACCTGCGAGAGCCTTGGTTACTGGCAGACACGGACCGCATGGAGCCCGTAGGGGTGGTGTTTGCCCGCTCGGGCAGTTCGGGGGCCTCTCGCTACGACCTCAATCTCTCCGGATATGGAGTTTTCGGGCGCTACGTACGAAAGGTGCTCGGCCCCGGCCTCACGATTGCGGATGCCTCTGCTGTCATAGCGTCGCTGTTGCGGGCCTTGCGCGACGTAGGGACCTTGGCCGAGGTGGCGAAAGACAAGCAGGGTAACGTCGGTTTCCGGCTCAAGGCCGCGGCTATACACTGGTCCCTCGGCGACGGGGCCCACGGCGCGGATGACCCGCTGCGAAAGCAGCTCGACAGCGAGACCGAAAGCCGGGTCAACCCCTTTTTCCGCGATCTTTACCGCAGCGTCGGTACCCGCCTCGCCGGGCTTTATGCCCGTGAGCACACCGCCCAGGTCCCCGCCGACCTACGTGAAGAGCGCGAAGAAGCGTTCCGCAACGGCTATTTGCCCTTGCTGTACTGCTCGCCCACGATGGAGCTGGGCGTGGATATCGCCAGCCTGAGCGCCGTGGCTATGCGCAACGTTCCACCGACTCCTGCCAACTATGCGCAGCGCTCGGGGCGCGCAGGTCGCTCGGGCCAGCCCGCCCTGGTCACGACCTACTGCGCCAGCGGCAACGCGCACGACAACTACTGGTTCCGCCGCAGCGGCGACATGGTGGCCGGCTCGGTGCAGCCTCCGCGGTTGGACCTCGGCAACGAGGAGCTCGTGCGTTCCCATGTCCATGCCATCTGGCTGGCGGAAACGGGCCAGTCCATGAAGGCCTCGTTGTCGGAGATCCTCGACATGATGGGGGAGGGCCCGACCCTGGACTTCCTCCCCGAAGTCTGGCGCGCCTTGGACGACCCGGCTGCGCGCCGTCGCGGCACAGAGCGGGCGGAGCGGCTCCTGGCGGAGCTAAGGGCCACATGGACCAAAGCAGACGACCCCGTCGGGTGGTGGTACGAGGGCTGGGTGGCCGACACAGTAAACCGCGCGGCGGTCAACCTGGACCGTGCCCTCGAGCGCTGGCGTGACCTGTACCGGGCGTCCAAGGCCGAGTACATCGAGCAAGGTCGCCTCGCCGTCGCCCCAGGCTCGTCACGAGCCGAACAGGAGCGGGCCGCAACTCGTGAGCGAGAAGCCCGAGACCGGCTGCGGCTGCTGGCCAACGAAGACAACGACATGCCTCAAAGCGACTTTTACTCCTACCGTTACCTCGCCTCCGAGGGCTTCCTGCCCGGCTACTCGTTCCCCCGCCTACCCCTGGCCGCCTACATCCCCGGCGGGCGTCCCACTCGTGGATCGCGCACCGTGTCCTACCTACAGCGCCCACGGTTCTTGGCCATACGCGAGTTCGGTCCAGGTGCTCTCATCTATCACGAAGGGGCGCGCTACGAAGTGGTCCGCGTCCAGTTGCCCCGAGGTTCGGACGGTATCGGGCTGGAGACCGAAGACGCCTGGAGGTGCACTTCGTGCGGTTACCACCATCCGGTCAGCGTCGGGACGGATACCTGTGAAAACTGCAAGGCCCGTTTGACAACCAAGACATATGGCCTCTTGAGACTTCAGTCCGTCCATACCCGCCGGCGCGAGCGCATCTCCAGTGACGAAGAGGAGCGCCGCCGCTCCGGTTTCGACCTGGAGACGTCCTACCGTTTCGCAAGTCACGGGGAGCGTGCCGGCCGGATCGACGCCACAGCCATCTCGACCGATGGCGCTCCCCTCGCCGAGGTGGTCTATGGGGACGCAGCAACGGTCCGGGTTGCCAACGTAGGACGTCGTCGGCGAAAGGAGGTCGCCGACACGGGTTATTGGATCGACCCCGTCGCCGGGACCTGGCTCTCCGACAAGGCGGCCGCCGACGCCACTGTGGACGCCGACGACCTGGAGGCGGTCGATGATGCCGCAACCAAGCGCCGGGTCATCCCCTATGTGCAAGACACCCGCAATATTCTCGTGCTGCGGGCCGCCGAGCGCCTCGACGACGTAGTCGCCACGACGCTTCGGTACGCGCTGGAGCGAGGGATGGAAGCATGGTTCCAGCTCGAGGATGCCGAGCTGGAGTCGGTAGAGCTTCCCGACGCCGGTCGGCAGGGTCGCATGCTCTTTACCGAGTCGGCCGAGGGCGGTGCCGGTGTCCTCCGGCGTTTGGCTGTCGAGGCGCACGCTCTGGCCGAGGTGGCCAGGACGGCACTGGAGCTATGCCACTTCGACCCTGTCACAGGCGACGACCTCGGAGGGGAAGCCGCCGGCGAGCGCTGCGAACTGGGATGTTATGACTGCCTTCTCAGTTTCTCCAACCAGCTCGACCACGCTTTCATCGACCGACGCCAAGTACGGGACGTTCTCATGTCCTTGGCGCGCTCTAACACCGAAGCAGGAAGTGGTGGCCAATCTCGCCGAGAGGTGGCCGGCGCCCTCAATGCCGAATCCGGCTCGGGGTTGGAGCGCAAGTTCTTGGCTTTTCTGACCGACAATGGGTTGCGCCTGCCTGACCGTGCTCAGGTCCTGGTCGAGGCGGCCGGCGCGAGACCGGACTTCGTGTTCGAGCTTTCCGCCGGGCCGGTTGCGGTGTTCGTCGATGGCCCGGTCCACGACGGTGCCACCCAGGCAGAGCGCGATGCCACTGCCGCGGAGCGCTTGTTCGACAACGGTTGGGACGTGGTGCGCTTCCGCTACGACGCCGACTGGCACGCGGTCGTAAGACAACGGCCCCGCGTTTTCGGTACGGCTGTGCGCGGGCCTGCGACCCCTGCCGCTGTACCCGGCGCAGACGAAAATACGGAGGTACAACCATGAGCGTCTACGCCCCCGGGGCGTTGGTGGCGGCGCGGGGCCGGGAATGGGTGGTGCTGCCCGGCAGCGACGACGACCTGTTGGTGCTGCGCCCTCTCGGGGGTGGCCCGGACGACACCGCCGCCGTGCTCCCGGCCCTGGAAGAGGTCGTGCCTGCGAGTTTCGCGCCCCCTGGATCAGGGGACCTGGGCGACGGCGTTAGTGCCTGGATGTTGCGGGCTGCCCTTCGCACTGGTTTTCGCTCCTCCGGCGGACCGTTCCGGTCGCTCGCCGGCCTGGCTGTCGAGCCGCGTGCCTACCAGTACGTGCCACTCATGCTTGCTCTGCGCCAGTCCCCCGTGCGGCTCCTGATAGGTGACGACGTAGGCATTGGCAAGACCATCGAGGCCGGGCTCATAGCCGCCGAGCTGATCGCCCAGGGCGATGTCCGCCGTCTGGCCGTACTTGCCAGCCCCGCCCTGGCCGAGCAGTGGCAGGCCGAGCTGGCCACCAAGTTCGGCATAGACGCCGTGGTGGTGCTGCCGTCGACTGCCGCCAGGCTCAGCCGGGGCTTGATGCTCAACGAATCGCTCTTCGACCGCCACCCCTTCGTCGTCGTGTCCACCGACTTCATCAAGATGCCGGCTCGTAGGGCCGAGTTCTTGAACCACTGCCCGGAGCTGGTGATCGTCGACGAAGTCCACAACGCAGTCGCCGACGGAGCGAGCCCGCTCAACGCCGGTACGGCTGGCCACGCCGCCCGCACCCAACGCTACGACCTGCTGCAGCGGGTTGCCGCCGACCCCGCTCGCCACGTGGTCCTGGTGACCGCAACGCCCCACTCGGGAAAAGAGGCCGGGTTCCGCAATCTCTTGGGCCTCCTGGACCCCTCACTGGCATCGGTCGACCTCGAAAAGGTGACGGACCGCGTGCGCCTAGCCCGGCATTTCGTGCAACGCCGGCGCGCCGACATCCGCCGTTACCTGAGCGAGGACACCGTCTTCCCCTCCGACCGGCTCACCAAAGAGGCTCCGTATCACCTCTCACCCGAGTACGCCGCTTTCGCCAACCGGCTCTTGGAATATGCCCGTGGCCGCGTAAGCGACGATGCGGGCACGCCATTACACCGGCGTGTGCGCTGGTGGTCGGCCTTGGCTCTGCTGCGTGCCATGGCGTCTTCGCCCGCCGCTGCGGCGGCCACCTTGCGGACGAGGGCATCAGCCCTTGGCGCCAATACCCCCGAGGAGGCCGATGCCATCGGGCGCGCCGCCGTGCTCGACCACGGCACCGAAGACAGTTTGGAGGGCGCAGACACTGCGCCCGGTGCCGACTTGTCCGACGGGGCCGACGACGATGACACGGACTACGGAGCTGAGGCCGCCTCTCCAGGCAGACGTGAGCACAGGCGCCTGGTGGACCTGGCCCGGGCCGCCGAAGCCCTCGAAGGGACGGGCAAGGACCGCAAGTTGGGTGCACTGATAGACGAGGTCAAGGAACTTCTCGCCGAGGGTGCCGACCCGATCGTGTTCTGCCGGTTCTTGGCTACCGCCGACTATGTCGCCGAAGAGCTCGGACGGGCTCTTGCCAAGGCGCGCCTGGAGGTACAGGTAGCCGCGGTCACCGGCGAACTGCCTCCGGCCGTGCGCGAGGCACGTATTGCCGAGCTGGTCGCCGCTCCTGGGCGCCACGTCCTGGTCGCCACCGATTGTCTCTCCGAGGGCGTGAACCTCCAAGAGCACTTCCAGGCCGTCGTGCATTACGACTTGGCGTGGAACCCCACCCGCCACGAGCAGCGCGAAGGTCGCGTAGACCGCTTCGGCCAGCGCGCCGACATCGTGCGCGCCGTGACGATTTACGGTCTCGACAACGGCGTCGACCGCATCGTGCTCGACGTCCTGGTCCGCAAGCACGAGGCCATCCGGCGTGATACGGGTGTATCGGTCCCCGTGCCGGACGAGAGCGACAACGTGGTAGAGGCGTTGGTAACTGGGCTCGTCTTGGCTCCGTCAGCGGGAAGGGGTAGGCAGCTGAGCCTCGGTTTCGACCCGAACGAGCAGCTCAGCCTTGATCTCGATCTGGCGGCCGGGAGGGACAAGCTCCACCAGGCGTGGGAGTCAGCGGCGGCTCGGGAGCACGCTTCTCGCACAAAGTACGCGCAGGAGGCTGTCCACCCTGAGGAGGTCCTGCGAGAAGTAACAGCTGCTCGCGCCGCGCTCGGCGACAGGGAGGAAGTGGCGGAGTTGAGCGTCAAGGCACTGGCCGCACTGGGCGCCCCCGTGCGCGGAGGCAAAGACAAATGGACCATCGACGTCAGCGCCATTCCCTCGGCTTTGCGGGAGTCGTTGCCCGCCGGCCTTGTCGCGCCGTTGGTCCTACACCGCGACCTCCCGGTCCCTGCGGGGCACGCCGTGGCCGACAGGTCCGACCCGACGGTTGAGGCCGTGGCCCGTTATGTGCTCGACACCGCCCTCGACCCTCTGGCACCACACCGGGTCGCAAGCCGAGCCGGAGCCGTGCGGACCAGCGCAGTTGCCCGGCGGACCACGTTGGTGTTGCTGAGGGCACGGCTTCACCTGGACCTACCTGGCGCCACCGGCCTCCGACAAATGGTCGCCGAGGAGGCGCGCCTCGCTGCGTTCGCCGGGCCAGCGACAGCCCCGGAGTGGTTGGACGACGAAGCCACGACAGCCCTACTGGCAGCTCGCCCCGACGGCAACATCGACCCAGAGCAAGCGGCACAGCTTCTCGGGGCAGTCACGGACAACCTGTCCATGCTCTCCCAGCACTTCGATACCGTCGCCGACCAGCTTGCTCGGGAAATGTTGGACGCTCACCGCCGTGTACGCGTCGGAGCCAACGCCCCCCTGCGAGGGCTCGCTGTGAGAGCCCAGCACCCTGTAGACGTGCTCGGCGTTTACCTTTACCTCCCCCTGCCGGCACGATGAGCTCCACGTCCACGTACACGCGCCCGACGGGCGAGCTTTCCACCATCCGCAGCGTCGGAAGCATCCTTCCCCCAGACATCCTCGCCGCTGTGAC
>DASSZK010000148.1:0-5285 GCA_035702845.1 Acidimicrobiales bacterium | reverse complement strand
CTTCGGGCGCAAGCGGATGATGATCACCGGCTTGGCAATCTTCGCCGCGGGCTCCGTCATGGGAGCCCTCGCCACCAACCCTGACGTCCTGATCGCCGCCCGCGTCATCATGGGGCTGGGTGCCGCCGCATCCGAACCTGGGACGCTGTCGGTGATCCGCCATCTGTACCCCGACGGTGCCGACCGGGCACGCGCCCTCGGGGCCTGGGCCGCCGTGTCGGGTTTGGCCCTGGCCCTCGGTCCGGTCATCGGCGGTACTCTCGTCGGCGCCGGCGGTTGGTCGGCTGTCTTTTGGTTCAACGTTGCAGCCGCAGTGGTTTTCATCGCCATGGCCGCAAAGGGCGTGCCCGAGAGCGCCGATCCCGAGCAGGTGCCACTCGACGTGAGGGGCTTTGTCACCGGTGCGGCTGGCCTGGCCGCCCTCACCTTCGCCATCATCCTCGGCGAGACCGACGGCTACGAGGCCACCGATGTTGTAGCTCTCTTTGCGGGCGGCGCCCTCCTACTGGGTGCCTTCGCCTGGTGCGAACTGCGCGCCCGTAGCCCTATGTTGGAACTTCGCTACTTGCGCTCAGGTCCTTTCAGCGTCTCGCTAACCGTCGTGTTCGTGCTGTTCTTCGGGGTGTTTTCCATTTTCTTCTTCACCGCCCTGTACCTGTACGAGGTTGCCGGGTTCAGCGGCTACCGAGTGGCACTCGAGTTCGTCCCCATGACAGCGGGCATTATCGGTGCCGCCGCGCTGGCGGGCCGCCAGGTTGCAATTGGCGGCCCTCGGCTCCCCATGACGGTGGGTTGTGCTCTGGCAGGTGTAGGTGTGGTGCTTACAGAGCTTCTCCTGAACGGCGGGCGGCCGTCGTCTTGGGTAATGGCCACGCTGGCCATGGCCGGCGTGGGTTTCGGAGCCAGCGTGGTGCCCGTGACCGCAGTTGCCCTCGAAACCGTCCCGGCGCGCCATTCGGGGATGGCGGCGTCTGCAACCAACACGAGCCGGGAGCTCGGGGCAGTGTTCGGGGTCGCCGTTCTCGGCTCCGTCGTCAATGCCCACCTGACATCGGACCTCGTCGCCCGGCTGCGCCACCTCGGCGTGCCGTCCAATTTGTTCTCCCTGATCGTGAACGGAGTGGAGACAGGGCAGGTCCCATCCGGTGTTACCAATGCGTCGTCCGAGTACGCCAAGGTCATAAACGCCGCCTACGACGCCTTCCGCTCGGGGCTGGACGTCGCCTTGCTCGCCTCAGGCGCCGGGATGCTCGCGGCCGCCGTGCTGGCCGCGTTGACGTTGGGACGCGCCGGCGCTCCGGCGCTCGGCATGCACGGTCCAACCCCAGGCGGCCAGTCGCTATAAAGTGAGCACCACAACGCCCGCAAACGCAGGGCCTGCTCAAGACGAGAAGGGGCTTGAAGCGATGAAAGCTACGAACCTGGTTACCCACCGGGGGATGCTGTCTTTGGGCGCGTCCGCATTGGCCGCCCTCAGCCTGGCCGCATGCGGTGGCGGCGGAGGGTCAACCACGACCACCACGGCACACTCGGCCAAGACCACCACTACCACGGCCGCCTCGGCGACTACGACCGCCCCGGCGAGCACCTCCAGTACAAGCGCATCGAAAACAACGGCGGCGGGTGCGAACGGCGCGGCGACAGCGCAGATCACCGCCAATTGGGAGGCTTTCTTCTCGGGCAAGACCCCAGCAGCCCGCAAGATAGCGCTCCTGCAAAACGGCCAGGAGTTCAAGCAGATAATTGACAGCCAGGCCGGCTCCTCGTTCTCCAAGGGCGTCACGGCGAGCGTGGGCAGCGTCAACGTGAGCGGCTCCACGGCTTCAGTCGACTACAGCATCCTGGAAGCGGGCAACGTGGTACAGCCCAACCAGACGGGTCAAGCGGTGAAGGTCGGCGCGACGTGGCTGGTGGCGGACGGAAGTTTCTGCAGCCTCCTCGCCCTGGAAGGCAGCACTCCTTCGGTCTGCTCAAGCGGATCGGGCAGCCCGGCGGCCAAGACCACCACGACCGCCACCGGTACGACCGCCAAGACAACGACGACTAAGTAGTCAGCACGACTATCGACGGCGACTGGTCAGGGTTGCCGGTAGCGCAACCCGTCCAGCACCGTCGCGGTCAGGCGCTCCGCCTGAGGTTCGGTCAGCGTGGCGCTCATGCACATGGGGCCGAGCAACTGCATGACGTCTTCCGAATCCAGGTCGGCTCTGGCCAACCCTTGTTCTTGTGCCCGTCGCAGCACTCCGTCGAGTGCACGACGGGCACGCTCGCGTGAGGCCAGCTTCAGCTCGGGGTTCTTGGCAAAGGCGTCGTGGAGCTCCCCAAGGAGCGTCTTTTTGGCCATCAGGTAGCGCACGTAGGCCTTGAGGAAACCGACCAGCGCCAGCCATGCGTCAGGTTCGCCCGAGGCCTTGTCCGCCTCTTCGACAAGGACGTCCATGTCACTGCGAAAAAGGGCTTCCACCACGTCGACACGTCGCGGGAAGTGCCGGTAGAGGGTACCCACACCCACACCGGCGTTCTTGGCGATCGCCTCCATGGAAGCCTCCGCGCCCTGCTCGGCAAACACGGTCCGAGCTGAATCGAGCAGGCGCTCACGGTTGCGCACGGCGTCGGCCCGCAAGGGGCGCACGGCCACGTAGGAGCCCGGCTCGTCCTCCGCGGGAAGCTCCCCGACCGGGGCGCTCGCCACTTGCCCGTTGCCTGCGCCTTGCCGGCGCCCTCCAGGACCGCTCATACCAACCTCATTGTGCCAGCCGGGGACGCAGCTGAGGGACGTTACGGCCTACCCGTACGGCAGGCAAGGGCCCCCACGGCGCTCCTCGCAAAAACCTTGCCTAACCGGAGGGAGCCTCCGTATACTAAACGGAGGAAGCTTCCCATTCCTCATCAGCGTACCTCCGGAAAGGCAACCAAGTGGTGTTCCTCTTCGTCATCCTCGCTGCGCAGTTGATGGTCGTGCTCGACGGGACGATCGTCAACGTAGCGCTCCCCCATATAAAGACTGCCCTCGACTTCACCCCCGCAGACCTGTCTTGGGTACTCAACGCTTACGTGCTGAGCTTCGGCGGTCTCATGCTGCTGGGCGCCCGCTCGGGCGACCTGCTCGGCCGTCGCCGGGCCCTCTTGTTCGGCATCGGCGTCTTCTCTGTCGGCTCGATGCTCGGCGGGTTGGCCGGCACCGCGACGGAACTGCTGGCAGCACGCGCCCTGCAAGGAGCCGGCGCAGCTTTCGCCGCCCCTTCGTCTCTCGGCCTGTTGACGGCGGCCTACCCCGATGGGCGCCAGAGAGTACGCGCCATCGGCTTGTTCACGACCGTCTCCGCTGCCGGCGCTGCGCTGGGTCTCATCGCCGGCGGGGTGCTGACCCAGTGGCTGTCGTGGCGGTGGGTGATGTTCGTGAACGTCCCCATCGGCCTGGTGACACTCGCTCTAGGCCGCGCCGTACTAAAGGAGACGCCCAGGCGCAGGGGCCGCTTGGACATTGCGGGTGCCTTGACGTCCACAGCCGGGGTAAGCGGGATCGTCCTTGGCCTGGTAGAAGCCGGGACGGCCGGGTGGGCCAGCACGCTCACCATAGGTCCTCTCGCTGCAGGCGCCCTATTGCTCGGCTTGTTCGCCGTGTTCGAAAAAAGAGCACCTGAGCCGGTACTCCCCTTGCGGCTAATGGCCGACCTGACCCGCACGTCTGCGAACGTGGCCCGAGGGCTCGTCTACGCCGGAATGTACGGCGTGTTCTTCTTCATGTCCCAGTTCCTCCAGGAGGTCCAGGGTGACTCCGCCCTGCGCACCGGGCTCTACTTCTTGCCTGTACCCATCTCGGTGTTCTTGTCCTCCCAGGTCGCCGGACGTCTCCTGAACCGCGGCACGCGTCCCAAGACGGTGATGCTCGGCGGCACAACCGTGGCGCTGGTGGCACTCGCGCTCTCGGCAGGTCTCGGGCCGCACGCTTCCGCCCTGCGAGTCCTAGCCAACCTTGTGCTCTTCGGCATAGGCATGGGCGTCTCCCTCGTCAGCCTGACCACCGCCTCGCTGGCGGGCGTGGAACCGCGCGATGCCGGGGCTGCCTCGGGTGTGGTCAATGTTGTCCAACAGCTCGGTGCCGCCGTTGGCCTCGCGGCCCTGGTGACCGTGTACAGCGCCACGACCGGCCCTCGGCCAGGACGCCCACGTCCAGCGGCGGCTGCCGCGTCGGTGCTCGAGATGGTCCATGGCCTGCACGCGGTGTTCCTGTCCGGCGCCATATTCGCTGCGGCCGCCATTGCCCTGGTCGCCCTGGGTATCCGGCTACCTCGCGCTGTGCCGGTGCCCGCCCCAGGCGTGGCGCTTGTCGACCTGAGCGAAGCGGGCGACGATGCGTTCGCCTACAGCGCCGCCGGCGCCGCCCACCAGTGAGGCTGGCTACTCCTAACCTGGCGATCGTGCTCGCACCCAACCGGCGCCGGCTCGCCCGCCTGGCGGAGGAACTGGAAGAAAGTGGCTTGCCGCCGGCCGCCGGTGCCGAACGCGACCTGTTGATCGAAGAAGTTGAACGCGCTCTTCGGCCCGCAGTCCACGAGGGTCGCGTGGCCACGAGCGGGAGCCTTGTGGGCCCGGTCTCGCCGCATTCCACGTGGGGCCAGGCCACCGGGCTGGTGATGACTCATCTTCATGCCGGACCAGTCCCGACCGGCGAGCTGCGGCGCTTCGTCGACGGACTGTCCAGCTGGCTTTGTGTCTACCCAGGGACCAGGGAAGGCATCCTGGTCCTTTTTGACCGGCCTGTCGCTTCCGAACGCGACCTCGTCGTCCTGGCGAAGGCAGTTCAGGGCACCGTCGTCCAACGGCACCCTTCGGGGACCGTCCGGGTCGTCGGCCGGTTCGGGGCCCTTCCCTGGAACGGCCTGGAGTGGCGCCTCGAGAAGCCGGTGCGCAGCTGGCTGGAGGCACTGGGTACCGGCGGTGACGATGCCATCCTTGAACCCCTCTTGGAGTTCGCCGTTCACGATCTGGCGGCCGCTCGGATTGGGGCCGTTCTCATTGCGAGGTCCGACGCGGCACCGGGCCCGGGCTTCCAGGACCGTTTAGCCGAGCCACCGCCTTTCAGCGTGCTCGAACCGTCCCATCTGGCCCCCTTGCGCCACGCTTTGGCCCATGTCGACGGCGCTGCCATCTTCGACGCCGGCGGTTCCCTACGCCGGCTCGGCGTCATTTTGAGGCCTAGCGACAGCTCTGCGCTCGCAGTGCCACCGATCGGCGGCACACGCCACACATCGGCTGCCCGTTACAGCTTCGACGACCCCGCC